>CAZIIX010000067.1:7166-10973 GCA_964539345.1 uncultured Actinomycetes bacterium
TCGCGGTCAGACGCCCGGTGCCGGGTTGGCGATGCGCCCCCAGGTCGACTTGTTGCCCCAGATGTTCTGCCGCAGCCCCTCGAGTTGCAGGATCTGCGAGTGGTCGACGAACAGGTTGATCTCGTTGCCGTAGTTCTTGATGTACCACTCGAAGACGAGCGGGTCGGCGGCCTCGAACATCACGTGCTCGATGCCGACGCCGTTGATTACCGCGGCGGCCACCGACGTGTTCCACTCGACGACGTTCTCGGTGATGCCCTCGGACTCGATCATGATGATGTCCGCGCCGGCGTCCAGGGCCTTCGTCGCCCGGTCGATCAGGTCGCCGACGTCCTTCTTGCCCTCGGCGGCGAGTTCGGCCTCGGTGGAGTCGCCGCCGGAGCCGAACTGCACGCCCAGTTCCGGTTTCGCCTTCAGGCCCGCGGCGCGCACCTTCTCGACCAGTCGGAGCAGGCCGGAGGTGGGCACCGATATGAATCCGGTGGAGATCTCGATGACGTCGAAGCCGACCTCCTTGGCCTCGGTGAGGTAGTGGTCGACGGCCTCCGGCCCGTAGCGCAGCACGGTCTCGATCCAGCCGCCCGACGAGATGTAGGCGTCGTGCTCGTGCGCGAGGTCGGAGAACGCGCGGACCTGCTCGCGGGGCAGCAGCGCGAACGACCCGCCGGCCCACTTGACGCCGTCCACCCACTGGCCGGCGACGTCCAGCACATCGGCCAGATGCCGTGTGCCGTAGGTGGAGTAGTACGGGCCGCGCACCTCCGTCAGGCCGACGGTGCGGGGCTTGTCCGGGCGGTAGGCGCGCGGGATGAAGTCGAAACTGGTGGTGGCCATTGCGGTGTCCTTCCTATCGGAGTGGATGGTCCGGCGGGTGCCGGGAGTGGGGTATGACGAGGTATCGGCGGAGCGCGCGTCCTCGTCATACCCGCTCAGGCCGCTCGCACACGCGGTACGCGGGCGAGCAACGAGCACAGCTCGGCGATGGCGATCCGGTCGAGATGCTTGATGGCGTCGGCGATCTCGATCGCCAGCTGCTCGCCGGTGAACGGCACCGCCAGCCGCGCGAACTTGGCGTAGGCGTCGTCCCAGGTCAGCGGATCGGTGGTGAATCCGCGGTAGCTCGCCGCCTCGGCCCGCAGCACCGTGCCGTCGGTGAGCTCGACGTCGACGGCCGACGGCATCTCGGCGGGGAAGCGTGCCGAGAACGCGTCATCCGGCTCGGCGCTCACCCGCGTCAGAAGCTGCTGGATGTCGCGAGCAGCGATGCGCTCGGGCTCGTACTGCTCGGGCAGCACCTGGCCGTCCAGCAACGCGGCGGCCACCATGTAGAGCAGCGAGTGATCGGCCTCCTCCTTGGTGCGGATGCTGCGCTTGTCGCCCTCCTCTCCCCCGCCGATGATGTCGAACGCGACCTGGAACGTCCGGATGCGCACCGCGGCGATGTCCTCGGCGGCGAATCCGGGCTGCGACCGGATGTCCAGGGCCGCGTCGATGGCCGTTTGCGAGTGGATCTCCGCGTTGTGCTTCTTCACGATCGTGCGCTGCACGGCGTCCAGACCCTCGGCGGACCAGTCGATCTCGAACGGGCCGGCGATGGATTCCTTGAAGCCCTTGTTGCCCTCGAAGACCTGCGCCGGCCCGGTGATGCCGGCTCGGGCCAGCAGGGCTGCCCAGGTGCCCTCCTTGGCGACCTGCGGGTAGGCCAGCCCCTTCCAGTGCGAGAGGTCCCCGGTGCGGGTCACGCGAAGCGCGTTGTTGGCGGTGCCGGAGATGGCGATGGCGTTCGCGGTCTGTGCAGGCGTCAGCCCGAGGGCCTTGGACACCGCGGCGGCGACGGCGTAGGCGCCCTGGACCGTGTGGTCGAACCCCTTGGCGCGGACCGGGGCGACGTCGGACAACCGGGTGTGCACCTGGTAGGCGACCGCCACCGCGGTGAGGAAGTCCGTGCCGGAGGCGCCGGCGCTCTCCGCCGCGGCGAGCACCGCCCCGATATTGTCCGACGGGTGGCACGTCTCGCCGGGCGCGAGGTAGCTGTCCATGAAGTCGAGGTAGCGGCTCAGCCCGACGTTGTAGAACGCCGCCCGGTCCGGCGCGGCCCGCCCGCCGCCGATCAGGGTGGAGGTGCCGGAGCCGGCCTCCCCGAACGATGTGGTGAGGTCGCGGATCGCGATCATCGGAGGTGCGTCGAGCGCGCCGATCGCGACGCCGATGGTGTCCAGCACGCGGATGGTGAGTTGCTCGATGCTCGCCGGGCCGAGCTGCGAGTACTCGGCGGCGGCGACGAATCGTGCCAGCCGTTGGACTTCGGTCTCGGCCGTTCCGGTCGCACCCGTTCCTGCGCCCATGGCCCGCACGCACCTCCCTGGCATCGGGCCCGGCTGGCTGGTGGCTCGACCGGGTCCGGCCCGTCGATTCCGCTAATTAACACGAGCCTAGCCGTGAAAAATCCGCGGGGCCGCCGATGTGGCGGACGCCACCCCTGTCCCGGCCGCTCATGAGGGAGGTTCCCGGGAACGGCGCGAGTGAATCGCCGACCGCCGGCGCCGGGTCAGTCGGTGACCTGGGAGGTGTCCCGACCGCGAGGCATCGCCAGCACCGCACACAACAACGCCAGCGCGACGACGCCGACCGCCAGCAGCACCGCGTGGGTCGCCGCGGCGGTATCCGCCCCGGTCGGATGGGTCACGTTCGCGCCGAACACGGCATTGCCCACCGCACCGAAGATGGCCACACCCAGCGAGCTGCCCAACGATCGCGCGAACATGTTGTTGCCGGTGACGACGCCGCGCTGCCCCCAGCCGACCGAGGCCTGCGCCGCAATCAGCGTCGGGCTGGCCACCAGACCCATCCCGCAGCCGACCGCGAAGCACAGCGCCGGCACCGACCACACCGGTGAATGCCGATCCAGCAGCAGGATCATCGCGACCAGCGCCGCCAGGGCGACCACGGCCCCGCTCAGCGCCGCGGCCCGGAAGCCGAAGCGCAGGTAGATCCGCCCGGACAGCGCCGAGGTGATCGGCCAGCCGATGGACAGCGGCGCCAGCGCGAAACCGGCCATCAGCGCGCCGGTCCCGAGCGAGCCCTGCACGAACGTGGGGATGTAGCTGGTCAGACCGAGGGTGACCGCGCCGACGCAGAACGCCACCAGTGTCGAGGTGATCAGCACGCGGCGGGTGAACACCCACAGCGGCAGCACCGGCTCCGGCACCCGCAGCTCGACCAGCACGAACGCCAGCAACATACCGACCCCGATCACCGGCACGGCGACACCGGCCGGCGATGCCCAGGACCACGCCTGGCCGCCCTCCAACACGGCGAGGATGACCAGCGTGCAGCCGCCGGTGATCAACCCGGTGCCCAGGAAGTCGATCTTGTGTCGGCGCCGCTCGACGGACTCGTCGAACGAGCGCAGCAGCATCCAGGCGGCCAGCAGGCACAGCGGGATGTTGATGAAGAAGATCCACCGCCAGGACACGAACTCGGAGAAGAACCCGCCGATGGTGGGGCCGACGACGGCGGAGATGCCCCACACGCTGGACAGGTATCCGGTCACCGCCGCACGCTCGGCGACCGTGTAGATGTCCCCGGCGATCGTCATGGCCATCGGCTGCACCGCGCCGGCGCCGAGGCCCTGGATCGCGCGGAACGCGATCAGCGCGGGCATGGACCAGGCGAGGCCGCCGGCGATCGACCCGGCCAGGAACAGCCCGATCCCGAGCAGCATGATCGGTTTGCGGCCGACCAGGTCCGCGAGCTTGCCGTAGATCGGGGTGAAGACGGCCTGCGCCAGCAGGTAGACGGAGAACA
>CAZIIX010000068.1:0-2942 GCA_964539345.1 uncultured Actinomycetes bacterium
TCGGCAGGCAGCCGGACACCTCGATGTAGAGCACCCCGTAGTCGGCGTCCTCGCGAGTGGGCGGCTGCAGGATCGCCCCGGACATCGAGCCGTGGCCGCGCGGCTCGTACATCAGCAGGGTGCGCAGGTCGTCGGAGTTCGCCAGGAACCAGGCGCGCCGCTCGGCCATCGTCGCACCGGGCAGCACACCGACGCCGCCGGTGATCACCCGGGTCGGCATCCCCTCGGTGTGCGAATCAACTGCATGCAGCACCCTGCTCGTGCGCATCGGACCTCCGTGTCGGCATGGGAGTCGGGGATGGGGCCAACCCGGTCATCATCCCCCGCGACTAGTGCAGGCCGGCCTCAATGGCCGCCTCGGTCGCGGCGCGGATCGCCTTCTCCTGCTCCGGCAGCAGCGGCTGACGGGGCTGGCGGCACGGTCCGCCGAAGCGTCCGACCATCTCCATGGAGAGCTTGATCGCCTGGATGAACTCGGTCTTGGAGTCCCAGCGCAGCAGCGAGTGCATCTTCCGGTACAGCGGCAGCGCCGTGGCCATGTCGCCGGACATGCAGGCCCGGTAGAGCTCGATGGTGGACACCGGGAACGCGTTGGTGTAGCCGGCCACCCAGCCCTTCGCGCCGGCGAGCGCCACCTCCAGGACCGTGTCGTCGGTGCCGATCATGGGATCGAGACCCGGTGCGAGCTCGGTGATCTCGTAGATGCGGCGCACGTCGCCGGAGAACTCCTTGACCGCGACGATCAGGCCCTCGTCATACAGTTCGGCCAGCAGCGCCGGCTTGAGGTCCACCTTGGTGTCGATCGGGTTGTTGTAGGCCGAGACGGGCAGGCCGGCCTTGGCGATCTCGCGGAAGTGCGCGACGACGGACCGTTCGTCGGCCGGGTAGGTGTTCGGCGGCAACGCCATCAGCACCTGGGCGCCGGCCTCCGCGGCCTGCTCGGCAAAACGGCGGGACTCCATGGCGCCGTAGGCACCGACACCGGGCATGATGACGAAGCCCTCGGGGGCCGCCTGGACCGCGACCTCGACCACCTTGGCGCGCTCCTCGGCCGTCAGCGTCTGGTACTCCCCCAGCGAGCCGTTCGGCGCCACCCCGTCCGCGCCCTGCGACGCGAGCCAGGCGACGTGCTCGGCGTAGGCGTCGTAGTCGACGGACAGATCGTCGGTGAAGGGCAGCGCTGTCGCCACAATGACACCGCGCCACGGCTTGTTGTCGGTCATCACACGTCCTTTGCGGGGAGGGGCCGCGGCGACGGGGCGCCGCGATCGTTCGACTCTGTGCAATGGTACACCTTACTGACCGCCGGGGGAAGGGGCCGGGTCACGCCCGAGGGCGCCCAACGGGATCGGCGCGGCGATGGGGCGGTGCGGCGGGCGATGACGAGGCGGTCCTCCCACTGTCGCTGCGGCGAGGCACTCGGTCGCGTACCCGCAGATCCGCCCCTGGCACCAGCCCATGCCGGGCCGGGCGAGCAGCTTCACGCTGCGAGCGTCACCGGCGCCGTCCCGCCTCGCGACCTCGCGGATCGCGCCGGCTGTGACCTCCTCGCAGCGGCACACCACGACGTCGTCCGGCAACCGGTCCAGCCACAGGTTCGGCACCGGATAGACCTTGGCCATGGCGTCGGCGAACGACCGCAGCGAGGCGCGACGCCGTCCCAGGTGCACCCGGCGGCGGGAGAGGACGTGCTCCGCCAGGTGCTCGGCCGCCGCGCCCTCGATACGGCGCTCCCGCAGCTGCTGCGCGGCCGCGGTGCCGGCGATCTCCCCCTCGATCACCGCCAGCGACGATCCGCCCACGCCGCAGATCTCCCCGGCGAGGTAGACGCCGGGGACGCTGGACCGCTGGTTCTCGTCGGCGATCGCCACCGGGATGCCGTGCGCGGCGGGGGCGCACTCGCAGCCCAGTGCCACCGCGAGCTCGAGCTGTGGCACGAATCCCCACCCCACGGCGAGCACGTCGACCGGGATGGTCCGCGACCGGCCCTCGTCCAGTCCGCCGTTGTCGGTGACCGGCGCGATCGTCACCGAGGTGAGCGCCGTGTCGCCGTTGGCGCGCAGCACCGACCAGCCGGTGCGGTAGGCGACCTGGTGGCGGAACAGTTCCATGCCGTAGACGGCGCCCTCGACGACCTTGCTGCCGGCGGAGAGCACGCCCTGCGGTTGCCGCGCCCAGGCGGTGGCCGATGCCGCCTCCGCCACCACCGGGACCGTGGCGCCGCTGCGCACCAGGCCGGAGGCGACCGACAGCAGGAACGGGCCGGTGCCGGCGACGACCACCCGCCGACCGGCCAGCACCCCGTGGCCCTTGAGCAGGGACTGCACGCCGCCGGCGGTCATCACGCCGGGCAGGTCCCAGCCGGGGAACGGGACCTGCAGGTCGTAGGCGCCGGTGGCCAGGATGACGCTCCGTGCCTCGACGGTGGCGCGCCGGGGGGCCGCGCCGCGGACCAGCGTGTGGACGGCGAAGCGCGGCGGCGCCGTGGCGTCGGCGGCGAAGCGCGGCGGCGTCCGCCCGGGATCGGCGGCGATCTGCTGCACCGCCCAGACCTCGTGCCCGGCCAGGTGTGTCGCCGCGCCGGACGCCAGCGCGGGTGCCAACCGGCGGCGCAGTCGGCGGAACGCGCGCAGCTGATGGTGCAGCGCGGCGACCTCGCCCTCCTGCACCGCGCCGGGCTGGTCGCTGGGCGCCGGTTGCCGCCAGAACTGGCCGCCGATGGCCGGCTCGGCGTCGACCAGTGCGACCGTGGCCCCGTTCTCGGCGACCGCGACCGCCGCGGCGAGGCCGGCCGGGCCGGCTCCGATGACGCAGATGTCCACCGTCCGGGGCGCGCCGTCACCGGGCGAGGTCATCGCGACCGACCCCCTGTTGTGTGCTGACCCGGGCGCCGTCGGTGGCCAGCACCCGGCAGGCGCGCTCGTTGGGCCGCCCGTCGATGG
>CAZIIX010000068.1:3042-6294 GCA_964539345.1 uncultured Actinomycetes bacterium
GCGCCGTCGGTGGCCAGCACCCGGCAGGCGCGCTCGTTGGGCCGCCCGTCGATGGTCACCAGGCAGTCGAAGCAGATGCCGATCCCGCAGAACACCCCGCGGGGCCGCTCGCCGAGCCGCGTCGTGCGCCACGATCGGTGGCCGGCGGCGATGAGCGCCGCCCCCACGCTCTGGCCGGGGCGGAAGTCGACCGGTCGGTCGTCGAACGTGAAGCTACTCATGGGCGGGCACCTCCTGGCCGTCGTGCTCGAACCTGCTGGGGGAGAAGGCCTCTGCGGCTACCGGTGCGGCGCGGCCGGCGACCTGGGCGGCGATGAGGGATCCGGTGGCGGGAGCGAGACCGATACCCGCCCCCTCGTGGCCGCAGGCGTGGAACACGCCGGGCACTCGCGGGTCGGCGCCGATCACCGGCAGATGGTCCGGGCAGTACGGCCGGAACCCGTGGTAGACGCGCATCAGGGCCACGCCGGCGAGCCCCGGGAAGAGGCGAACCGCCTGTGCGGCGAGCCGTTCGATGACGTCGTAGCGCACGGCCGCATCGAACCCGACCCGCTCCCGGCTGGCGCCGATCAGCACGGTGCCGCCGCGGGTGCCCTCGACGACGACCGAGGTCTCCAGCCCCTCGTCGCTGGATGCGACATTGGCGACGTAGTCCGCGGTATAGACCTTGTGGTGCACCACGACCGGCAGCGGCTCGGTGACCAGGATGAATCCGCGGCGGGGCAGGACCGGAACCGGCGCGCCGAGCCGGCCGGACAGCTCGCCTCCCCAGGTGCCGGCGGCGTTCACCACGACGTCGGCGGGGATACTGAGCGGTCGGACGTCGCCGTCGTCCCGATCGTGTCCGGGCTGCCCGCGGACGTCCTGGACCGTGACATCCCGTGCCGCGCCGGAGGAGTCGGTGCCGATCCCCCGCACCTCGCGGCCGAGCAACACGTGCGCGCCGAACGCGGCCGCCCCGCGGATCAGCGCGGCGGCGGCCCGCACCGGCTGCACCTGTTGGTCGTCCGGGTAGAACACCGCGCCGGGCATCCCGCGGGCGACATGCGGTTCGTAGTCGGCGATCTCGCTGGCCGTGACCGGCCGGCACGCGACGCCGGCCCGCTGCTGGCCTTCGGCGAATCCGCTCAGTGTCGCCAGGGCGGGCTCGCTCGTCGCGACGACCAGGCCGCCCTTGGGCTCGAGCTCGGTGTCGTCCGTCCCCAGGTCGGCGCCGAGTTCGCGCCACAGCCGCGCCGACCACAGCGCCAGATCGAGCTCCGGCCCGGGCGCCTTGTCCGAGACCAGGATGTTGCCCTCGCCGCGGCTGGTGGTACCGCCGCCGACGGGGCCGCGGTCGATGACGGTGACGTCATGGCCGTCGCGGGCGAGGTAGTAGGCGCACGCGGCACCGACCATTCCTGCTCCGACGACAACAACCCGTGCCATCGCCCGCCCTCCAGCCCTGCGTTCGCGGTGCTCAGGGCACAGACTACGCGCGGCACCGATCGACGTCGGTGCAATGTTACATGGCGCGCTGCGCGGTTATGCGGGGCGTCGCGGCAGTCATGCGGGGCGTCGCGGCGGCAGGATCGGCCGGCTCGGTGCGGTGCGCACGGCCAGCAGCGAGGCGATATGACGGAAGAACCCGTCCGAGTCGACCGCATCGATCACGGTGGCGTTGGGCTCGAGACCGTGCACCCCCCAGGACATCGCCGAGTAGCCGCGGGTCAGGTCCGATGCGGCCTCGATATCCACGTGGTAGCGGGCGCTCTCGGTGATCAGCTCCGGATGTAGCAGCGCCGCGATCGACAGCGAGTCCGGATGCGTGGAGCCGTCGATGCCGACACTGCGGTCGAAGGCGAGGGTGGCCGCGACGATCGTGGTGAAGAAGTCCGACAGCGGCGTGCCGATCGCGGCGATCTCGTCCAGCCGGTCCTGGCCGAAGACGGCGTCACGCAGCGTCAGCCGATCCCACGGGATCACGGTGATGTCGAACCCCGCGGCGAACACGGCCTTGGCGGCGTCCGGGTCGACGTAGAAGTTGAACTCGGCGGCGGCGGTGATGTTGCCGCGCCCGTTGTTCGAGCCGCCCATGATGTAGAGCGCCTTGACGTTGTCGACGAACGAGCGGTCCTTGGCGGCGGCGAGCGCGATGTTGGTCAGCGGCCCGATGCACACGATCGTGAGCTCCCCCGGACTGTCCGCCGCCAGCCGGATCAGCGCATCCACGGCATGCTCGCGCTCGGGTTCGCAGCCGGTCATGTCGATCGACAGCCCGCCGACCCCGTCGCCGTGCACGTTCTCCGCGCTGATCCACGGCCGCACCAGCGGGGCACGCGCGCCGAGGTGCACCGGTACGTCGCCGAGCCGGCCCGCGACCGCCATCGTCAGGAACGCGTTGCACACCTGCTGGTCGAATCCGACGTTGCCCGCGACCATCGTCACCGCTCGCAGGTCGGCCTCCGGATCGAGCAGCCCCACCAGGATCGCCACGCAATCGTCCTGCGCTGTGTCGGTGTCGATGACGACGGGAACGGGCATGGGGACCTCCGGGATGCTGACGCGCGCCGACCGCGCACTTTGTCTACTGCATGTATAGTAGCGGTTCGGTGAGGACGGAGGGGACATGGCAGTGCGAATCGCGGTCGTCGGCAGCTACGGCACCGGCATGACCATGCGGGTCGAGCGCGTCCCCGACCGCGGGGAGACCGTCGGCCACGGCGCGTTCTCCGCCGGCCCCGGCGGCAAGGGCTCGAACCAGGCCATCGGCGCCGCCCGACTCGGCGCGGAGATCAGCCTGCTCACCGCGGTCGGCGACGACGCATTCGCCGCCGAGGCCCGCGAGCTGTGGCGGGCCGAGGGCGTGGACGCCACCGGCGTGGTGACGGTCGACGCGGCCACCATGGTCGGCGTCATCCTGGTCGAGGCCGACGGGGAGAATCGCATCGTCATCGCGCCCGGTGCCCTGGATGCGCTGACGCCCGAGCACGTCGCGGGGTTCCGCGAGCACATTGCCGGGGCGGACCTGCTGATGGTCTGCAACGAGATTCCCGCGCCGACCGTGGCCGCGGCGCTCCGGCTCGCCCGCGACCTGGGAGTGCCCACGTTGTACAACCCCGCGCCGGCGCGCGATCTGCCCGCGCCGGCCCGCGCGTGGGTGGACTACCTCACCCCGAACTTCGGGGAGGGGCTCGTCCTGGCGGGGCTTCGCGGCGGGGACGGGGGTTCCGCCGATGATGCAGGTCGAGGCGCCGACGCGGACGGGCCGGG
>CAZIIX010000068.1:6394-10973 GCA_964539345.1 uncultured Actinomycetes bacterium
CGGGCCGGGCGACGCCGGACGCATCCTGGACGCCCTGCGCCGTCGCTACTCGGCCACGATCGCACTCACCGCCGGCGGCGACGGTGTCCATGTGGACGACCCCGCGACGGGCACCCGGCACCATGTCCCACCGATCCATCCGCCCGCGGTCGTCGACACCACCGGTGCCGGGGACGCGTTCAATGCCGCGTTCGCCGTCGCCATCGCCGCCGGGCACGAAGCGGCCACCGCGGCGCTCCACGGGGCGGCGGCCGGTGCGTTCGCCGTCAGCCGCGCCGAGGTGATCCCGGGCCTGCCCACGCGCGAGGAGCTCGACGAGCTGCTCTCCACCGCCCCGGCGCCGACGGCGCCGCCGAGACCGGATCCACGAGCAGCCCACCATCCACCGATCACACGACAAGGACCGTCATGACCTATTCCGCCTCCGACCCCGCCTCCCTCGCCCCGTACATCCAGCACACGCTGATCAGCACCGGGACCACCCGGGACGACATGGTCAAGCACTGCGAGCAGGCCGCCGAGTACGGCTTCAACGCCGCGATGGTGGCCGCGAGCTGGGTGCCACTGGCGGTGGAGGTGCTGCGCGGCACCGGCATCGAGATCGCCTCCGCGCTGGACTTCCCCACGGTGGGCGTCATGACGTCCCGCGGCAAGGCCGCCGAGGCGCGGGCGATCGCGGACGCGGGCGCGACGCAGATCGACATGGGCGTGCAGATCGGCTGGCTGCGCAGCGGCATGGAGCGTGAGTTCGCCGAGGACATCGCCGGAGTCGTCGCGGCGGGCGTGCCGGTGAAGGTCATGCTGGAGCTGCCGCTGCTGACCCCGGCGCAGCGCGACCGGGCCGTCGAGCTGTCCATCGACGCCGGCGTGCGGTACCTGAAGAACGCCTCCAGCGGTGCGGTGGAGATCGCCAACCCCGAGTCCATCCGCTACCTGGCCGAACGCACCCGGGGCGAGGTCCGGGTCAAGGCGTCCGGCGGGATCAAGACCCTTGAGCAGGCGGTGACACTGCTGGACGCCGGTGCGGTGCTGCTGGGGACGAGTTCGGGCATCTCCATCGTCACCGGCGCCGCGGACACCGACGGTGCCGGCTACTGACGGTCCGGTCCCGGCCGCCGCGCGCGGCCGATCCGGTCGCGCCCGGAGCATCGCCGCGCCGGACGACGGAGGTATGACGCAGGATCCGGCGCCCACGTTGTCGGTGCCGGAGGTGCCCCTCCGCCGGCGCGGCGCCGAGCCGCTGCATACACAGATCGAACGCGCGCTGCGCGCCGAGATCGTCTCCGCCCGCTGGCCCTCCGGCAGCAAGCTCCCGCCCGAGCCGGAGCTGTCGCGCCGCCTCGGCGTCAACCGCGGCACGCTGCGCCGGGCGCTGGCCGGGCTGACCGCCGCCGGCTGGCTCACCGCGACCCGCGGGCGCGGCACGTTCGTCACTGACACCGTCAAACCGTCCATCGCGCAACGGTTCCGGTCGCTGTCCGAGGATCTCGCCGACCAGGGTGTCCGGTTCACCGCAGAGGTGCTGTCGGCGACGGTCTGCCGCCCGGACGAGCCGGAGCGCTCGCCGTGGGGCCCCACCTCCCGGAACCCGGCCCCGGTCTTCCGGCTCGCCCGGGTGTTCCTCGGTGCCCACGGCCCGCTCGCCTACCTGGTCAACCGGCTGGACGCGGACCGGTTCGACGGGATCGCCGACATCGACTTCACCGCCGCGTCGCTGTTCGGCACGCTGTCGGACCGGTACGGCGTGAGCATCGCCCGGGGACGGCGGAGCTTCGCGGCGCGGGCCGCCTCCGGGGAGGTCGCCGAGGCGCTCGCTCTCGACATCGGGGCACCAGTGCTATACGTGGAGCAGGTGAGCTACACGGGCGACGGCGATGCGGTGGAGTGGTCCGAGGTGTGGATCAACAGCGACCGGGTCGCCATCACCTCGTTCCTGGAGCGGGACGCGCACCCCGCGTGACACCCCGCCCACCGGCAGCGCCGAGCGCGGACCGGCGCGATCGGCGCCCGGCGTGGCTCGCACCGCGACGAGGGAGGTCCACCATGAGCACGATCGCGATCGCCGGCGGAACGGGACGTCTCGGCGGGGCGGTGGTGACCCAGCTGGCCGACCGAGGACACCATGCGCGGATCGTCAGCCGGCATCCGCGCCCGGCCGGGGACCCGGGGACCCACCCATGGGCGACCGTCGACTACTCGTCGCGGGCGGGCCTGGCCGACGCATTCACCGGCGTGGATGCGATCGTGCTGGCCACCGGCGCGCTGCGGGACGCCCCCGCGGTGCGCGCCGTCGCGCACGCGGCCCCGGCGGGCACGCCACTGGTCTACATCTCCATCGTCGGCATCGACGACGTGCCCATGCCGTACTACCGGCAGAAGCTGCTCGGCGAGCGGGCCGTCATCGACTCCGGTCTGCCGTGGACGATCCTGCGCGCCACCCAGTTCCACACACTGGCGGCGTCCATGCTCGGGGCGCTGGCCAAACCCCCCGTCATGCTGGTTCCCAAAGGCGTGACGGCGCAACCGGTCTCGCACGTCGAGGTGGCGGCACGGCTCGCCGACGCCGCCACCGCCGAGCCGGCGGGCAGGCTTCCCGACATGGGCGGGCCAGAGGTGGCCCCGCTGGAGGAGTTCGCCCGCATGTACCTGGACGCCACCGGGCTGTCCCGGCGCGTGGTGCCGGTGACCCTGCCGGGCCGCATGATGGCGGCCCTGACCGCCGGTGCGCTGACCACTCCCGACCATCGCGACGGCCACCAGACGTTCGGTGAGTTCCTGGCCGCCGGCGGCACCGGCTAGCGTAGGCCCATGTATGCCGTCACGATGACCCAGCCGGGCGGGCCGGAGGTGTTGCGGTGGGCCACGGCGCCCGACCCGCGGCTGCGCCCCGGCGAGGTGCTGATCGACGTCGCCGCCGCCGGTGTCAATCGCGCCGACCTGCTGCAGCGACACGGTGGCTATCCGCCGCCCGCCGGCGCCTCGCCGATCCTCGGGCTGGAGTGCTCCGGAACCGTGCTCGAGGTCGGCACGGGCGTCGTCGACCATGACGTCGACCATGACGCAGCCCCGCCGGTGCGCCCCGGCGACCGCGTGTGCGCGCTGCTCGCGGGCGGGGGCTATGCGCAGCGCGTGGCCGCGCCGGCCGGCCAGCTGCTGCCGGTGCCCGCGGGCATGTCGCTGGCGGACGCGGCGGGCCTGCCGGAGGCGACCTGCACCGTGTGGTCGAACCTGGTGATGACGGCGGGTCTGCGGGCCGGTCACACGGTGCTGCTGCACGGCGGGTCCTCGGGCATCGGCACCATGGCGATCCAGGTGGCCAAGGCACTCGGCGCGCGGGTGATCGTCACGGCCTCGACGGCGGCGAAGCTCGACGCGAGTGTGCGGCTCGGCGCGGATGTGGGTATCAACTATCACACGGACGATTTCGTGGAGCGTGTGATGGACGAGACGAGCGGCCGCGGGGCCGACGTCATACTCGATGTCGTCGGTGCACAGTACTTGTCCCGCAACGTCACGGCGCTGGCCGACGGCGGACGGCTCGTGGTGATCGGCCTGCTCGGCGGCGCCCGCGCGGAATTGGACCTGTCGCAGTTGATGTCGCGCCGCGCCGGGGTGATCGGCACCCAGTTGCGGTCCCGTCCGGACACCGGACCGGGCTCCAAGGCCGAGGTCGTCGCGGCCGTCCGCGAGAGGCTCTGGCCGATGATCGAGCGTGGCGAGGTCCGGCCCGTGATCGGACGGCGGATGCCGATGGATCGTGCCGCGGAGGCGCACCGGCTGCTCCGCGCCGGCGACGTGGTCGGCAAGATCGTATTGGAAACCCCGCAGGAATCCCGAGGAGAGTAGACGCATGAGCGACCCGACCGACAACGACCGCAGCGACGCCACCGGCGGTGCCCCGGCGAGCGGACAGGGAGAGGGCGCCGGTGATGGCCGCGGCAACGGCAACGACGCTCAGGGCGGCCAGCGGCATGTGATGGTGATCGGACCGGACGGGCAGCCGGTCGGGATGGCGCCCATTCCGGACAGTGACGAGGAGTCCGAGGGCGGGGTGGGCATCGGCGAGCCGGCCAAGGTGATGCGCATCGGCACCATGATCAAGCAGCTGCTGGAGGAGGTGCGCGCCGCTCCGCTCGACGAGGCCAGCCGATTGCGCCTGAAGGAGATCCACGCGAAGTCGATCGCCGAGCTCGAGGACGGCCTGGCCCCAGAACTGCGCGGCGAGCTCGAGCGCCTCTCGTTGCCGTTCACCGACGAGTCGGTACCGTCCGAGGCGGAGCTGCGGATCTCCCAGGCCCAGCTCGTCGGGTGGCTGGAGGGTGTCTTCCACGGGCTGCAGACCGCGCTGTTCGCGCAGCAGATGGGCGCGCGGATGCAGCTCGAGCAGATGCGGCGGGGACAGCTGCCCCCCGGCGGATCGATGGGACAGGCGCACCCGTCGCCCGGCACCGGCCAATACCTCTGACGGGTCGGCGGCGGACACACGCCACGCGCGTGGCACCAGGACCGCGGGTAGTCAGGGCACCACCCGCGTGGGCCCGGAGATGCGCACCGAGCATGCGCGGATCCGGCCGAGCAC
>CAZIIX010000069.1:0-4050 GCA_964539345.1 uncultured Actinomycetes bacterium
CGCGCTGCGCACCGTCGCGGAGGGTCGTGTCGAACACGTGGAAGCTGTCGCCGAGTGGCAGTGGCGAGTCGGAGGTCATCCCTGGGGTCCTTTGTCGTGGTATCGCCGGGTGGGGGTCCGTTCCGGACGGGGTCGTGCCGGGATCGCGGTGTCTTCCCGGATCCGCTCGGGGTGGTGGCGGGCGTCCTGGAAAACAAAAAACCTCCCGGGGTGCGGGAGGTCTGCGCGTCGACGGGGGGTCGGCGCGCTAGCTGATAATGATCGCGATGGTCGGTGCGATGTGCAGCATGCAGTCAGTATCGCATGCCCGCGGACGCCGCGCAGCAGCGGCTCGGCGTCAGCCCGCGGCGAGGGCGGCGAGTCGATCGCCGATTGCCTCGGTGCGTCCCGGCGATCCGGGCGACCGGGTCGCCAGGTCGAAGGCGACAGCGGCCTCCACCCGTCGGGCCGCCTCCGGCTGGCCGAGGTGGTCCAGCAGGAGCGCCACGGACAGCACGGTGGCCGTCGGGTCGGCCGTGCCGGTGCCGGCGATGTCGGGCGCCGAGCCGTGCACGGGCTCGAACATGCTCGGATTGGCGCCGGACGCGTCGAGGTTGCCCGACGCGGCCAACCCGATGCCGCCGGACACGGCCGCGGCCAGATCGGTGAAGATGTCGCCGAACAGGTTGTCGGTCACCACGACGTCGAACCGGCCGGGATCGTTGACCAGGTAGATCATCGCCGCATCCACGTGCGAATAGGCCACGGTGACGTCCGGGTACTCCATCGAGACCTCTTCGACCACGCGGCTCCAGAGCTGGCCGGCGTGAGTGAGCACGTTCGTCTTGTGCACCAGCGTGAGGTGTTGGCGCGGACGACGGTTGGCGCGCTCGAACGCGTCCCGGACGACCCGGTTGATGCCGAAGTAGGTGTTGACCGACACCTCGGTCGCGATCTCGTGCGGAGTGTCCTTGCGCAGGATGCCGCCATTGCCGGCGTACGGTCCCTCGGTGCCCTCCCGCACGACGATGAGATCCACCGCGGCGTCGCCGGCGAGCGGACTGGTCACTCCGGGGTACAGGCGGGCCGGACGCAGGTTCACGTGGTGGTCGAGCTCGAACCGCAGGCGCAGCAACAGTCCTCGCTCCAGGATGCCGGACGGCACCGATGGATCCCCGACGGCACCGAGCAGGATCGCGTCGTGCTGGCGGATGTCGCGCAGCACGGATTCGGGCAGCAGTTCACCGGTGCGATGCCACCGCGCCGCCCCGAGATCGTACTTGGTGGTCTGCACATCCTGGACGACGCCGCTCAGCACCTTCAGACCCTCTGCAATGACCTCGGGTCCAATGCCGTCGCCTGGGATGACCGCCAGCTTCATGGGGAGCCTCTTCCTTGTCGCCCGGATGGGACTGCGCACGCGCGTACCGGCGCACCTGTCCGACCCTGTGCCAGTGAACGAAGAATATCGGCCCGCGCCGGGCAGTGGCGACCCGGCCTGTCCTGGCCCGTCGCCGCCGCCCGGGCCGGATCGCGTGGCGGCCGTCCGGGGACCGGACCGGCCGTGACCCGCGGCCGCCCCGCCCGGCCCACCGCGACCTGCGGGTCGCGGAGCAGTGACGGATCAACGGGCATATGACACGATATTCACGAACCGTTTCCGTTGTGACCCCAGTAACCCTCGATGAGTGGAGGATTCCATGACCACACCCACGGCCGGTGGGCCGCAGCAGCCCGGCCCATACGGCCAGCAGCCGGGTCCCTACGGCCAGCAGCAGCCCGGCCCGTATGCGCAACAGCCCGGACCATACGGGCAACAGCCCTACCCGCAGCAGCCCGGTCCGTACGGCCAGCCGGGCTATGGCATGCCCTACCAGGGCGTGCAGTCCCCGCCGATCCCGACGCCGTCCGGACTAACGATGTCGGAGGCGGTCAAACGGGTGCTGAGCAACTACGCCAACTTCAATGGCCGCGCGTCCCGGTCCGAGTTCTGGTGGTTCTACCTGGCCTGCATCCTCGGCAGCGTGGTGCTGTGGGTGTTGGTGCTGATCGGCGTGAGCGCCGAATCGGGCGCGCTGATGGGGTTGTTCATCGCGCTCATGGTCATCTACTCGTTGGCCATCATCATCCCCACCATCGCAGCGGGCGTGCGACGCCTGCACGACTCGGGCCGCAGTGGGCTGTTCCTGCTCGTGACGTTCATACCGTTCGTCGGCGGCATCATTCTGATCGTGCTGTTGGCCCAGGCCTCGCAGCCGGCGAACAACCAGTACGGTCTCGCCCCGGTCCCCGTGCGCTGAGCCCGACCCGGCCGGTGCGGCCCGACACCACGAGCACGGGCCCCCGGCGGCATCATCGCGATGCCCGCCCGGGGGCCCGTGCCTGGTCGGGTTCGGCGCGGCGGTCAGTGCCGTGCCGCCGTGCCGGTGTAGTCGTCGTCGGACTTGACCCAGCTCATCAGACCGCGCAGCTTCCGGCCCGTCTCCTCGATCGGGTGCGACTCCTGCTCGGCGCGCATCCGTTGGAACTCCGTCGCGCCGGCATCCTGGTCGGCGATGAACCGCTCGGCGAACGCACCGGACTGGATGTCCGCGAGCACCGCCTTCATGTTCTCCCCCACATGCTCGTCGATGACACGCTTGCCGGACACGTAGTCGCCGTACTCGGCGGTGTCCGACACCGACCAGCGCTGTTTGGCGATGCCGCCCTCGTACATCAGGTCCACGATGAGCTTCATCTCGTGTAGGCACTCGAAGTAGGCGATCTCCGGCTGATAACCGGCGTTGACCAGGGTCTCGAAGCCGAGCTGCACCAGGCGGGACATGCCCCCGCACAGCACGGCCTGCTCGCCGAACAGGTCGGTCTCCGTCTCCTCGGTGAACGTCGTGCCGATGACACCCGCCCGCGCGCCGCCGATGCCCGCGGCATAGGACAGCGCCAGCGCGTGCGCACCGCCGGTCGCGTCCTGTTCGACCGCGATCAGGTCGGGGACGCCCTTGCCGTCGACGAACTCGCGGCGCACCAGGTGCCCGGGGCCCTTCGGGGCGATCATGATGACGTCGACGTCGGCCGGCGGCTTGATGTAGCCGAAGCGGATGTTGAAGCCGTGCCCGAACGCCAGTGCCTTGCCGGCCGTCAGGTGCGGGGCGATGGACTCGGCATAGACGTGCCGCTGGACGTGGTCCGGCGTCAGGATCATGATGACGTCGGCCTCGGCGGCCGCCTCGGCCGGAGTGACGACGCGCAGCCCCTGGTCGGACGCCTTGGCCCGCGATGACGAGGTCTCGGGGAGCCCCACGCGGACGTCGACACCGGAGTCCCGGAGGTTCAGCGCATGGGCATGACCCTGCGAACCGTAGCCGATGATCGCGACCTTGCGGCCCTGGATGATGGACAGATCGGCGTCATCGTCATAGTAAATTTCGACGGCCATGTCAGTCGGTGTTCCTTTCGTAGATAACCACTGGCGACGAACGTTGTTGGCAGCGCTCGGTGAACCTCGAACAAACCTAATCGGTGGCCCGCGTCGGCGAAGTGATCGCCCGGGGGCCGCGGCCCAGCGCCACCATCCCGGACTGCACCAGCTCGCGCACCCCGAACGGCTCCAGCATCCGCACCAACGCCTCGAGCTTGTCCGAGGTGCCCACCACCTGGATGGTCAGCGAATCCGGAGTGACGTCGACGATCCGCGCCCGGAACATCTCCACGATCGTGGCGATCTGCGTACGAGACGCGGTGTCGGCCTTGAGCTTCAGCAACAGAAGCTCCCGCTGCACGGCCGTCCCCGGGTCGAGCTCGACGATCTTGAGCACGTTCACCAGCTTGTTGAGCTGCTTGGTGACCTGCTCCATCTCCGCGTCGTCGACCGCGACCACGATCGTCATCCGCGACACCGCCGGCGACTCCGTCGGCCCGACAGCCAGCGAGTGGATGTTGAAGCCCCGCCGGGAGAACAGCGCGGAGATGCGTGCGAGCACGCCCGGCTTGTTCTCCACCAGCACGGACAGTGTGTGACGCGTCATCGCTTGTTGGTCTCCCATCGCCCACCGATCCCACTCGTCATGACGCTCC
>CAZIIX010000069.1:4150-10923 GCA_964539345.1 uncultured Actinomycetes bacterium
CGCTCGCTCACTCTTCATCGAATAGTGGCCGGATGTCGCGGGCCGCCATGATCTGGCTGTTGCCGGTGCCGGCCGCCACCATCGGCCACACCTGCGCGTCCTTGCCGACGATGAAGTCCACCACGACCGGCTTGTCGTTGATCGCCATGGCCTCCTCGATCACACGGTCCACGTCCTCCTTGGATTCGCAGCGAAGCCCCTTGCAGCCCATGGATTCTGCGAGCATCACGAAATCCGGGATGTGGAACTTGTGCGTGCCCAGGTCCGTCGAGGAGTATCGCTCGTCGTAGAACAGGGTCTGCCATTGGCGCACCATTCCGAGGTTGCCGTTGTTGATGATGGCGATCTTCATCGGGATGCCCTCGATCGCGCAGGTGGCCAGCTCCTGGTTCGTCATCTGGAAGCAGCCGTCCCCGTCGATCGCCCAGACGGTCGCATCGGGTCGCCCGACCTTCGCCCCCATGGCGGCCGGCACGCAATAGCCCATGGTGCCCAGTCCGCCGGAGTTGATCCAGGTGCGCGGATGCTCGTAGCCGATGAAGTGCGCCGCCCACATCTGGTGCTGGCCCACCCCGGCCGCATAGATCGCCTCCGGTCCGGCGATCGCCCCGATGCGCGAGATGACGTACTGCGGCGACAACGTGCCGTCGGCCGGCCAGTCGTAGCCCAGCGGGAACGTCTGCCGCAGGTTGTCCAGCTCCGCCCACCATGCGGTCAGATCGGCCACCGCGCCGTTGGCGTGCTCCGCCTCGACGGCAGGCAGCAGCTCGTTGATGACGTCCCGCGCGTCCCCCACGATGGGCACGTCAGCGAGCCGGTTCTTGGAGATCTCCGCGGGGTCGATGTCGGCGTGGATGACGGTGGCATCCGGCGCGAACGTGGAGAGCTGCCCGGTGACGCGGTCGTCGAAGCGCGCGCCCAGTGCGATGATCAGGTCGGAGCGCTGCAGGGCACCGACCGCCGCGACCGTCCCGTGCATGCCGGGCATGCCCAGGTGCTGGTCGTGCGAGTCCGGGAACGCCCCGCGGCCCATCAGCGTGGTCACCACCGGGATGCCGGTGAGTTCCGCCAGCCGCAGCAGCTCGGCGTGCGCCTCCGCGCGGATGACTCCCCCGCCGACGTACAGCACCGGACGCCTGGCGGTGGCGATGAGGGCGGCGGCGGCCGCGACCTGACCGGCGTGCGGCCGTGCCGTGGGCCGGTAGCCGGGCAGCGAGACCTCCACCGGCCACGTCCAGGCGACCTCGGTCTGCTGGATGTCCTTGGGGATGTCCACCAGCACCGGCCCCGGCCGGCCGGTCGAGGCGAGGTGGAAGGCTGCCACGATGGTCGGGGCGATCTCCTCCGGCTCGGTGACCAGGAAGTTGTGCTTGGTGACCGGCATCGTAATGCCGCAGATGTCGGCCTCCTGGAAACCGTCGGTGCCCAGCAGCGCGCGCCCGACCTGGCCGGTGATGGCCACCATCGGGATCGAGTCCATATGTGCGTTGGCGATCGGGGTGACGAGGTTCGTCGCACCGGGCCCGGAGGTGGCGATGCACACGCCGACCCTGCCGGTGGCGTGCGCGTAGCCCTCGGCGGCGTGCCCGGCGCCCTGCTCGTGGCGGACCAGGATGTGCCGCACCTTCTGCGAGTCCAGCAGCGGATCGTAGACCGGCAGGATCGCGCCGCCCGGGATCCCGAACACGACCTCGACGCCGAGCTCCTCCAGGGTCCGTACGACTGCCTGCGCCCCCGTGATCATCTCCGGCTGCTCCGCGACGGGCGCGGGCGGGATGACGTGAGACTTGTTGGCCGAAACCGTTCGAGTCGCCGTTGGTGCCATGCCACTTCTCGATCCGTGAGGGTCGTTCCGGCCGGTCGGCCGGATCCGGTGCGTACCGGGTGCAATCGGGCAATAAAAAAACCCCCGTCACCATTTCTGGTGTCCAAGGGTTCGCGCGTCTTCGCCGCCGTCGGCGATGACGCGCTAGGTGATTACAAGGAGGTCGCTACGCACAATCGTGACTGTAGGTCGGACCGCCCGCCCTGTCAACATTTCGGGATATGCGTCCCAATATCTAGGATTCCGCGACCGATGCGTGGGTCACGTCGCCAGCGGCGAACGTGACCGTGCCACCACCACTGGCGATGACGAGGGAACCGTCCGGCGCCACGTCGACGGCCGTGCCCGACACGCCGCTCCCGTCCGGGAGCTCGATCCGTACCGGCCGTCCCACCGTGGCCGAGTGCCGCAGGTACTCGCGTCGCAGCCCGGCCGCATCCATGTCACCCGCGGCAGCCTCCCACCGGTCGACCATCGGGCCGAACGCGGCGAGGACGGCCGTCAGCAACCGATCACGGTCGCAGTGCGCCACTCCTTCGAGCAGCAGCGAGGTGGCGTCGGCGCGCGGCAGGTCACCCCGGTCGAGCGTCACGTTGATGCCGCAGCCGACGACCAGCGCCGCACCCGCGAGCTCGGCCAGGATCCCGGCCAGCTTGCGTCCCCCGACCAGCACGTCGTTGGGCCATTTCAGCCGCGCCTGGATGCCCGCGGCACTGCGCAGTCCATCCACCACGGCCAGTCCGAGGATCGCGCCGATCCAGCCGCGGCTCCGGGCCGGGACCGTGCGGGGATGGAGCAGCACGGAGAACAGCAGGGCGCTGCCCGGCGGGGCGACCCAGCTCCGCCCCAGGCGTCCTCGCCCCCCGGTCTGCGCCTCGGCGACGAGCACGGTGCGGTCGCCGTCGGCACCACCGGCGCGCTGGGCGCGCGCGACGAGGTCCGCATTGGTGGATTCCGTCGTGGTGCGGTATTCGATCGTCCAGGGCCATTGGCCGGCGGCGGTGTCGGACACCTGCTCAGCGTAGGACGGGGCCGCGGCGACGACGCGGTGGGCCGCTGGTGCTCAGCGCGCACGGCCGGGCAGCTGGTGCTCGGCGCGCACCGCCGGGCCGGGACTGCCCGCCGGTGCCCTAGGCCGCGTCGGGAAGCGCCGTGCGGACGGTGACGTTCATCCGGTTCCACACGTTGATCGCGGCGATCGCCATCAGGAGCGTCACCGTCTGCCGCTCGTCGAAGTGCGCGCGGACGTCCGCCCAGGTGGCGTCCGAGACGCCGTCCTGACTGATCCGCGTCACCTCCTCGGCGAAGGCGAGTGCGGCCCGCTCGGTGTCGGTGAACATCCCACCGGCCTCCCGCCAGGCGGCCAGCACATCGAGCTTGCGCTGCGTGGCGCCGGCCTTGCGCGCCTCGTCGATATGCATGTCCAGGCACCAGGCGCAGCCGTTGATCTGCGAGGCGCGCGACTTGACCAGCGCCAGCAGCTGCTCGTCCAGCCCGCCGGCATGCACATACTTCTCCAGCCCCAGCACGGCCTGGTAGGCGCCGGGGTCGACCGCCTTGATATCCAAGCGTTGGGCGTCAGCCATCACGCCATCCCCTCCGTTCCTGCGCACTCCGGGCCGGTCAGCGGCCACGGTTCGCGTGCGCCTTCCAGCACCGACGCTACGCCCGCCGATCGACCGGTTCGAGGGGCTGTGAGCAAGGGATCAACCGCGGCCCGCGGGCCGACCGGGCGGCACAGCCGGCGTGCCGCTAGTGGTCGCGGCGACCCAGGGTCTCGGTGAGTGCGCGCAGCGCCGACCGAACCTCGCCATCGATGTGCATTCGATCGAGAACCGCGAGGGCGGAAGCGGTCTCGCGGTCCGCCTCGCGCTCTGCCCACTGTCGGCCGCCCGCTTCCTGCACTGCGGCCGCGGCGTCGGCGAGCTGCTCGATGGTCAACGGATCGGGGTGGGCGTACAGGGCGCGCAGCCGGTCCGCATCGGCTCCGCCGGCGGCGAGGGCCGCGACGACCGGCAGCGACTTCTTCCGGGAGGAGAGGTCGGAGGCCACCGGCTTGCCGGTGACCTCTTCGGCGCCCCAGATGCCCAGGATGTCGTCGACGAGTTGGAAGGCCATCCCCAGGTGGGCGCCGAACTCCGCCAATGCCGGCACCTCGGCCGGCGCCTCCCCGGCGAGCTCCGCGCCGAGCGCCGCGGCGCAGGACAGCAGGGCGCCGGTCTTGTCCGCGACCATCCGCCTCGCCTCGGACACGCTGACCGAATCGCGCCGTTCGAAGGCGATGTCCGCCGACTGCCCGGCCAGCATCCGCCGGGTGGCCGCCGCCAGGCTCCGCACGGCGGCGGCCGCCGCGGCGGTCCCGGGTTCGGCGAGCACCTCACCGGCCAGCGCCGCCATGGCGTCGCCGGCCAGGAGTGCCGCCGGCGTGCCGAACACGGTCCAGGCCGCCGGACGGTGGCGCCGGGTGGTGTCCCGGTCGACGATGTCGTCGTGCAGCAGCGAGTAGCCATGGGTCAGCTCGACGGCGACCCCGGCGGCGACACCGCACTCGTCCGGTCCTCCGACGGCGCGTGCGGACAGCACGGCCAGGGCCCCGCGGATGCCCTTGCCGGCGGGCCCGCTGCTGATCGTGCCGTCGGCGGCGGCGAATCCCAGGTGATAGTCGACCACGCGGCGGTTGGCCGTATCCAGCCGCGCCACCGCGGTGCGAAGCGCCGGGGAGAGGATCTCCTGCGTGGAGCGCAGCAGCGCCCGGGCGGTCGCCGGATCGGTCTGCGCCCGCTCGACGTCCTCGCTCCCGGTGTGATCCGCTGCCGCCGGATGCGGCCGCGATCCGTGCGTCTGTGGCGTCATCGACATCGCCTCCCCGGGGTGAGCCGACCGGCGCCGACCCACGGTGCTGGTGACCACTGTGCCAGCCGCCATGCGCCGTCCTCGTCCCGGCCGTTTCCGCTGGCGGAACCGGCCGGGCGCAAAGGTGCGAACCGGGCCGGGGCGGGCCGGCACCGATACTCCGGGACGCCGACGGTCACCGGAGGTGCCCGCACCCGGCACGATAGTCTCGATCCATGCCGGACCCGCAGCCACCGACCGCTGGCACCTCGAAGGCGGCCGCGCCGCGCACCACCGCAGAGAGGCTCGCCGACCTCGAGTACCGCGTGAGCGACCATGTCCATGCCGGGTCGGCCGCCGCCGTCGAACGGCAGCACGCGCGCGGCAAGCTCACCGCGCGCGAGCGCCTGGACCTGCTGCTCGATGCGGGGTCGTTCGTCGAGTTCGACGCGTTCGCGCGGCATCGCTCCACCGCCTTCGGCATGGAGGCCAAACGCCCCTACGGCGACGGCGTGGTCACCGGGTTCGGCACGGTCGACGGCCGCGAGGTCGCCGTCTTCTCCCAGGACGTCACGGTCTTCGGCGGCGCGCTCGGCGAGGTCTACGGCGAGAAGATCGTCAAGGTGCTCGATTTCGCCGCGAAGACCGGCCGGCCGATCGTGGGCATCAACGAGGGCGGCGGCGCCCGCATCCAGGAGGGGGTGGTCTCGCTCGGCCTGTATGCCGAGATCTTCCGCCGCAACGTTCACCTGTCCGGTGTGGTCCCGCAGATCTCCATCATCATGGGGGCGGCGGCGGGCGGACATGTCTACTCCCCCGCGCTGACCGACTTCGTCGTCATGGTGGACGGCACGTCCCAGATGTTCATCACCGGACCGGACGTGGTGAAAACCGTGACGGGCGAGGACGTCTCCCTCGAGGACCTCGGCGGCGCACGAACGCACAACACCCGGTCCGGCAACGCGCACTACCTGGCAGCCGATGACACCGATGCCATCGAGTACGTCCGCGAACTGCTGAGTTTCCTTCCGGCGAACAACATGTCACGCGTCCCGGAGGTCGCGGCGGACGTGGATCCGGAGACCACCGCCGACGATCTGGCGCTCGACACGCTGGTCCCCGATTCTCCGAACCAGCCGTACGACATCACCACGGCCGTGACCGCTGTCCTCGACGACGGGGACTTCCTGCAGGTGCAGGAGCTGTACGCGCCGAACATCGTCGTCGGATTCGGGCGGATCGACGGCCGCGCGGTCGGCATCGTCGCCAACCAGCCCCTGCATCTGGCCGGCACGCTGGACATCAACGCCTCGGAGAAGGCCGCACGGTTCGTCCGCACCTGCGACGCATTCAACATCCCGGTCGTGACGTTCGTCGACGTTCCGGGATTCCTGCCGGGGACGGACCAGGAGTGGAACGGCATCATCCGGCGCGGCGCCAAACTCATCTACGCCTACGCGGAGGCGACGGTGCCGCTCGTCACGGTGATCACGCGGAAGGCCTACGGGGGCGCCTACGACGTGATGGCCTCGAAACACCTCGGCGCCGACGTCAACCTCGCGTGGCCGACCGCGCAGATCGCGGTGGTCGGCGCGCAGGGCGCGGTCAACATCCTCTATCGCAAGGACCTGCGGGCCGCCGCGGACGCCGGCGACGACGTCGACGCGCTCCGCGCCCGGTTGCAGACCGAGTACGAGGATGCCCTGGCCAACCCGTACATCGCGGCCGACCGCGGCTACGTGGACCAGGTGATCCGGCCGTCGCAGACCCGCCTGGTGGTGACCCGGGCGTTGCGCGCCCTGGTCGACAAGCGCGAGTCGCTACCACCGCGCAAACACGGGAACATCCCACTGTGACCACGCGTTCCGCCACCGACCGGGCCACCCGCGCGGACGCAGCAGACCGGGCCGCCGAGCACGACCTGGATGATGCCGCCGCGGTCATCGCGGTGCTGGCGGGTCTGGCCGCCGCGCGCGCGGCCGAACAGGCGCCGCCTGCGGCAGCCTCGTGCTGGGGGGACCCTGCCCTGCGGCTGCGCGCCGCCGCCCCGACGACGGCCGCCGGGCCCGGCGGATGGTGGGCCTCGGGGCTGCCGCGATGAGGCCGCCCGCCCCGG
>CAZIIX010000070.1:0-10772 GCA_964539345.1 uncultured Actinomycetes bacterium
TCGACTACGGCTTCTACGAGGCCCGCACGACGTTCGGTCGCATCGGCGTCAAGGTCTGGATCTACCAGGGCGACAAGACCGGCACGCTCGCCGAGCAGCGCGCGGCCGAGGCCGCCGCCCAGGCGCAGCGCGGACCGTCCGGCCGGGATCGCGGCGACCGTCCGCGTCGCCGCGGCGCCGGCGGGGGCCGCTCCGCAGCGCCCGCACCCGAAGAATCGCCCACCACCGAAGCCGCCGCGGCCCCGCAGGCAGCGGCCGGCACCGATACCCCCACGGAGGGCTGAGCGATGCTCATCCCGCGCAAGGTCAAGTACCGCAAGCAGCACCACCCCACCCGGCGTGGCATGGCCAAGGGCGGAACCGCCGTCACATTCGGTGACTATGGCATCCAGGCCCTCGAACCCGCCTACGTCACCAACCGGCAGATCGAGTCCGCCCGTATCGCTATCAACCGGCACATCCGCCGTGGCGGCAAGGTGTGGATCAACATCTACCCCGACCGTCCGCTGACCAAGAAGCCGGCCGAGGTCCGCATGGGCTCCGGCAAGGGCTCGCCGGAATGGTGGGTGGCCAACGTCAAGCCGGGCCGCGTGCTGTTCGAGATGACGTACCCGTCCGAGGAGACCGCCCGCGAAGCACTGCGTCGCGCGATCCACAAACTGCCGATGCGCTGCCGCATCGTCACCAGAGAGGGTGGTGAGTGACATGGCGGAGACCACCGCCGCAGCGTCGCTCCGCGAACTCGGCGCCGAGGAACTGCTGATCCGGCTGCGCGAGGCCAAGGAGGAGCTGTTCAACCTGCGCTTCCAGATGGCGACCGGCCAGATGGACAACAACCGTCGACTGCGCCAGGTCCGGCACGACATCGCCCGCATCTACACCGTCATGCGTGAGCGCGAGCTCGGCCTGTCGGTGGGGCCTGACGCCCTTGTCAGCACCACGGAGGAAGCCTCATGAGCGACGCAGTCAGCGCGCACAGCACGGAACAGGACGCGGCGGCCCCGGCCCGCGGCGAGCGCAAGGTCCGCGAGGGCCTGGTCGTGTCCGACAAGATGGACAAGACGATCGTCGTGGCACTGGAGGATCGCGTCAAGCACCCCCGGTACGCGAAGGTCATCCGCCGCACCTCCAAGGTCAAGGTGCATGACGAGAACAACGCCGCCGGCATCGGCGACCGCGTGCTGTTGGCCGAGACCCGCCCGCTGTCGGCCACCAAGCGGTGGCGGCTCGCGGAGATCCTGGAGAAGGCCAAGTAGCCCGACCCCGGCATCGCGCCCGAGTAGCCGCGCGGAACGTCACCGACCCCCTCCGGGTTCGCCCGAGGGGGTCGCTGCGTCCCGCCGGCCCCTGCTGCCCCAGCGCCGGTCCGCGCGTGTTGCCGGCCCGCGGCGGGCGCACGGTCCGCGAGTTGATCGGAGCCGCCCCGATCAGGTAGAGTGGACGACTGGCGTCGGTGCGCGAGCACCACGCCGATCTGGCCTGGCAGGGTCGGAAATCCTGCCAGGGCTTCGCACTAGCCCCGGTCCGTACCTGAGGTGCGGACGCTCATGCCGCCGGCAAGAGTGAAAAGGCGGGTGCCACAGCGCGATCGCGTCGCCCCCGGGCGGCCGGCGGCGTAGCGGGTCCCCGTACTTCCTCTTGTCTTTTTGCGTGTCATCGAGCGGGCGCGGCGAAACCAGAACATGACCGGGCGCCGTCCGCGTGCCCATCCGAACGAGAAGGATCACAGGCTGTGATTCAGCAAGAGACCCGCTTGCGGGTCGCCGACAACACCGGTGCGAAGGAGATCCTCTGCATCCGGGTGCTCGGCGGCTCGTCCCGCCGGTACGCAGGCATCGGCGACATCATCGTCGCCACCGTCAAGGACGCGATCCCGCACGCCGGTGTGAAGAAGGGTGACGTCGTCAAGGCCGTCATCGTCCGCACCGCCAAGGAGAAGCGTCGCCCGGACGGTTCCTATATCCGCTTCGACGAGAACGCCGCCGTGCTCATCAAGGCCGACGGCGATCCGCGCGGCACGCGCATCTTCGGGCCGGTCGGCCGCGAGCTGCGCGACAAGAGGTACATGAAGATCATCTCGCTCGCACCGGAGGTGCTGTAGGCATGAAGGTGAAGAAGGGCGACACCGTGCTCGTCATCGCGGGCAAGGACAAGGGCGCCAAGGGCAAAGTCATCCAGGCCTACCCGGACACCGACCGGGTGCTGGTCGAGGGCGTCAACCGCATCCGCAAGCACACCAAGGTCTCGACGAACCAGCGCGGTTCGCAGTCCGGCGGCATCATCACCCAGGAGGCGACCATCCACGTGTCCAACGTCATGGTCGTGGACGGCGACAACAAGGCCACCCGCGTCGGGTCCCGCCTTGGTGAGGACGGCAAGCGCGTCCGCACGTCGCGTCGGAGCGGGAAGGATCTGTAAGGCATGACCACCGCAGAGAAGATCACCCCACGGCTGCGCGCCAAGTACCGCGACGAGATCCGCGACGAGCTGCAGAAGCAGTTCGACTACGCCAACCCGATGCAGGTGCCGGGCCTGACCAAGGTCGTGGTGAACATGGGCGTGGGTGAGGCGGCCCGCGACGCGAAGCTCATCGAAGGCGCCGTCCGCGACCTCACGGCCATCACCGGTCAGAAGCCCATCGTGCGCAAGGCCCGCAAGTCCATCGCCCAGTTCAAACTGCGCGAGGGCCAGCCGATCGGCGCCAAGGTCACGCTGCGCGGCGACCGCATGTGGGAGTTCCTGGACCGGCTGATCACCATCGCGCTGCCCCGCATCCGCGACTTCCGCGGCCTGTCGGACAAGCAGTTCGACGGCAACGGCAACTACACGTTCGGCCTGAATGAGCAGTCGATGTTCCACGAGATCAACATCGACCAGATCGATCGGCCACGGGGGATGGACATCACCGTGGTCACCACTGCGACCACGGATGACGAGGGCCGCGCGCTGTGCCGGCTGCTCGGATTCCCGTTCAAGGAGAACTGATCCCATGGCGAAGACCGCACTGATCAACAAGGCCAAGCGCAAGCCGAAGTTCAAGGTGCGCGCCTACACCCGCTGCAACAAGTGCGGTCGCCCGCACTCGGTGTACCGCAAGTTCGGCCTGTGCCGGATCTGCCTGCGGGACATGGCCCATGCCGGGCAGCTGCCGGGCATCACCAAGTCCTCCTGGTAAGTGGCCCCGCGCCGCACCTGCGTCATACCTCACGACACCACCGAAGAAATCGCCACAGGCCCCGGAGAGCGGGGAACCAGGTGAGAAAGGCACGACGGCCATGACGATGACCGATCCGATCGCGGACATGCTCACGCGTATCCGCAACGCGAACTCGGCATACCACGACGAGGTGGTGATGCCCTTCTCGAAGCTGAAGGGCAACATCGCCGACATCCTCGTCCGCGAGGGCTACATCGCCTCGTGGACCACCCGGGACGCCGCAGTCGGCAAGTCCCTGGTGATCAACCTGAAGTACGGCCCGTCGCGCGAGCGCTCGATCTCCGGCATCCGCCGCGTGTCGAAGCCCGGCTTGCGCGTCTACGCCCGGTCCACCGAGCTCCCGCGCGTGCTCGGGGGCCTGGGGGTCGCCATCATTTCGACCTCGACCGGTCTGCTCACGGATCGTCAGGCCGCGAAGAAGAAGGTGGGCGGGGAAGTCCTCGCCTACGTCTGGTAAGGCAGGTCCAGCATGTCGCGAATCGGAAAGCAGCCGATCCAGATCCCCGGCGGCGTCGACGTCACCATCGACGGCCAGAACGTGACCGTGAAGGGCCCGAAGGGCTCACTCGCCCACGCCGTGCCGTCCCCGATCGCCGTCTCCAAGGGCGATGACGGAGCCGTCAGCGTCACCCGTCCCGATGACGAGCGGGACTCCCGTTCGCTGCACGGGTTGACCCGCACGCTGATCAACAACATGGTCATCGGCGTCACCGACGGCTACACCAAGGCGCTGGAGATCGTCGGCGTCGGGTACCGGGTCGCCGCGAAGGGCTCCGACCTGGAGTTCTCCCTGGGCTTCTCCCACCCGGTGCTGGTCTCCCCGCCGGAGGGCATCACGTTCGTCGTGGAATCGCCCACCGCGCTGCGCGTCGAGGGGATCGACAAGCAACAGGTCGGCGAGGTCGCCGCGAACATCCGCAAGCTGCGCAAGCCGGAACCCTACAAGGGCAAGGGCGTCCGCTACGCCGGCGAGAACATCCGGCGCAAGGTCGGAAAGACAGGTAAGTGATCATGGCAACGAGTGTTTCTCACGCGAGGGCGATCGCCCGTACCCGCCGGCACTTCCGCCTCCGCAAGAAGGTCGTCGGCACCGCCGCCCGTCCGCGGCTGGTGGTCACCCGCTCGGCGCGGCACATCACCGCGCAACTGGTGGACGACTCCGTCGGCCGGACCGTCGCGTCGGCCTCCACCCTGGAGGCAGAGTCGCGCAGCGCGGACGGCGACAAGACGGCCAAGGCCCGCGGGGTCGGCGAGCGCATCGCCGAACGCGGCAAGGCCGCCGGTGTCTCGGCCGTCGTGTTCGACCGCGGCGGCGACGCCTTCCACGGTCGCATCGCGGCGCTGGCCGACGGTGCCCGTTCCGGCGGACTGGAGTTCTAGGACATGACGAACTCCCCGCACACCCTTACTCCCAACATGATCGAGAGGGATATCTGATGCCCGGACCCGCACGCCGCGATTCGTCTGAGCGGGGCGATCGGCGCGATCGCCGCGACCGTCGCGATGGCGGCCGCCGGGAGGCGGCTGAGAAGAACCCGTACATGGAGCGGATCGTGGTGACCAACCGTGTCGCCAAGGTCGTCCAGGGCGGACGCCGCTTCAGCTTCACCGCGCTGGTGGTCGTCGGCGACGGCGACGGCCGCGTCGGCGTCGGCTACGGCAAGGCCAAGGAGATCCCCGCGGCCATCGCCAAGGGCGTCGAAGAGGCCAAGAAGCACATGTTCGCCGTGCCGCGCATCGGCGGGACGATCCCGCACCCGGTGCAGGGCGAGGACGCCGCCGGCGTGGTGCTGCTGCGCCCGGCCGCGCCCGGTACCGGCGTCATCGCCGGCGGCCCGGTGCGTGCCGTGTTGGAGTGCGCCGGCATCTCGGACGTGCTCACCAAATCGCTCGGGTCGAAGAACGCGCTGAACATCGTGCACGCCACGGTGGCCGCGCTCAAGGACCTGCAGCGCCCGGAGGCCATCGCCGCCCGGCGTGGCCTGCCGATCGAAGACGTGGCGCCGGCGGCCATGCTGCGCGCCCGCGCCGGACAGGCGGTGTGATCATGGCGCAATTGCGTGTAACCCAGGTCCGATCCCTGATCGGACAGAAGCCACAAGCGCGCGCTTCGGTGACGTCCCTCGGACTCAAGCGGATTCACCAGAGCGTCGTCGTGGAGGACACCCCCCAGAACCGCGGCTACCTGCGCGCGGCGCGCCACCTGTTGGCCGTGGAGGATGCCGACGCGGCAGCAACGACCGCCACGGGAGTGACGAGTAAATGACGATTAAGGTTCATCACCTGCGCCCGGCCCCGGGCGCGAAGACCGCCAAGACCCGGGTGGGTCGCGGTGACGGGTCGAAGGGCAAGACCGCCGGCCGCGGCACGAAGGGCACCGGCGCGCGCAAGAACGTGCCGGCGAACTTCGAGGGCGGCCAGCTGCCGCTGCACATGCGGCTGCCCAAGCTCAAGGGCTTCAACAACCGGTTCAAGACCAGCTACCAGGTGGTCAACGTCGGCCAGCTCGCCGAGCGCTTCGGCGACGGGGGCGACATCACGGTCGACGCGATCGTCGACGCCGGGCTGGTCCGCTCGGGATCGAAGGTCAAGGTGCTCGGCGACGGCGACGCCGCCGGTGTCGCCCTCCGGGTGACCGCGCATGCCTTCTCCGCGTCGGCACGTGAGAAGATCACTGCTGCCGGGGGAACAGCCACCACCTTGTAACACGGCTGTCATCGCAGCTGCCGCCCACCGGCTGGACGTCCCAGGAGGACCATTGCTCACCGCCTTCGTATCGGCGCTGAAGACGCCTGATCTTCGCAAGAAGATCGTGTTTACGCTGGCACTGCTGGCGATCTACCGCCTGGGCGCCACGCTGCCGTCACCCGGCGTGAACTACAAGGCCGTCAACACCTGTCTGACGGAGGTCGGGGGCAGCAGCGACGCCTTCACCCTGCTGAACCTGTTCTCCGGCGGGGCGCTGCTGAAGCTGTCCGTGTTCGCGCTGGGCATCATGCCCTACATCACCGCGTCGATCATCGTGCAGCTGCTGGTCGTCGTCATCCCTCGGTTCGACCAGCTCAAGAAGGAGGGCCAGGCCGGCCAGGCCAAGATGACGCAGTACACCCGGTACATCACCATCGGGCTGGGCGTGCTGCAGTCGACCGCGTTCATCGCGCTCGCCCTCAACGGGCAGATGTTCGGCGGCTGCTCCGTCGAGGACGAGGTCATCTACAACCACGGCGACCCGATGACGCTGGTCACGCTCGTGATCACCATGACCGCCGGCACCGCCGCGATCATGTGGATGGGCGAGCTGATCACCGACCGGGGCATCGGCAACGGCATGTCGCTGCTGATCTTCACCTCCATCGCCTCGCGCATCGTGCCCGAGGGCCAGAACATCTACACCAACAACTCGCCGGTCATCTTCGGCGTGATGTGCGCGCTGGCCCTGGCCATCATCATCGCGGTGGTCTACATCGAGCAGGGCCAGCGGCGGCTGCCGGTGCAGTACGCCAAGCGGATGATCGGCCGGCGCATGTACGGCGGCACGTCCACCTACCTGCCACTGAAGGTCAACCAGGGCGGCGTCATCCCGGTCATCTTCGCGTCCTCGCTGCTGTACATCCCGACGTTGATCACCCAGCTGCTGGCCGGGTCGGACGCGGGCGGATCCGATGCGGTCAACTGGGTGAACTACTACATCGCGAACCAGGGCAGCTGGTCGCACATGCTGCTGTACTTCGCGCTGATCGTGTTCTTCACCTACTTCTACGTGGGCATCCAGTTCAACCCGGTCGAGCGCGCCGACGACCTGAAGAAGTACGGCGGCTTCATCCCCGGCATCCGGCCGGGCCGACCCACCGCCGAGTACATCCAGTTCGTGATGAGCCGCATCACGCTGCCCGGCTCGCTGTACCTGGGCATCGTGGCGATCATGCCGGACTTCTTCCTGTCCGTGACGGGTCCGGGCGGCAACCAGAACTTCCCGTTCGGCGGCGTCTCCGTGCTGATCCTGGTGGCCGTCGGGCTGGACACCATGAAGCAGATCGAATCGCAACTGATGCAGCGCAACTACGAAGGGTTCCTGCGATAGACCGGCCGGAATGACCTCGCCAGGACAAGAAGGGCACGACATGACCGTCCGATTGCTGATCATTGGGCCGCAGGGAGCCGGCAAGGGTACCCAGGCGAAGCTGCTCTGCGACGAGCTCGGGATCCCACACATCTCCACCGGAGACCTGTTCCGCGCCAACATCTCCGAGGGCACCGACCTGGGGCGCCGGGCCCAGGAGTACATGAACGCCGGGGAACTCGTGCCGGACTCGGTCACCCAGGACATGCTCGTCGACCGGCTCGCGCAGCAGGATGCGATGGCCGGCTTCCTGTTGGACGGCTTCCCGCGCAACCTCGGCCAGGCCGCCTGGCTCACCGGTGTCCTCACCGCGCAGGATGTGGAGCTCTCCGCCGTGGTGCTGCTGACCGCCCCGGACGAGGTGCTGATAGAGCGCATGGTCGCCCGCGGCCGCGCCGACGACACCCCGGAGGCGATCCGCACCCGGCTGGACATCTACTACTCCGAGACGCAGCCGCTGGTGGACTTCTACGGCGACAAGGTCGTCGACGTGGACGGGGTCGGCTCGATCGACGAGATCCACCAGCGGGTCATGGCGGCCGTGCGCGGCGCCATGGGAGACGCCTGACCGTGTCCGGACGCGGTGGGATCGAACTGCACACCTTCGGGGAGCTGCAGGCGATGCGGGCGTCCGGGCGCATCCTGGCCGCCGGGATCGCCGCCGCCCGCGAGGCCGCCGTCCCCGGCGCGACGACCGCCGACGTCGACGAGGCGTTCCGCAGCGTCATCCATGACGCAGGAGCCACCAGCAACTTCCTGCACTACGGGGGACTCCCGGACGGCACCGGCGCCTTCCCGGCCACCATCTGCGCGTCGGTCAACCACGAAGTGGTGCACGGGATCCCGTCATCGCAGCGGGTGCTGAGCGACGGCGACCTGCTCTCCATCGACGCCGGCTGCATCCTGGACGGCTGGCACTCGGACTCGGCGATCTCCCTGCACATCGGCGAGCCGCGGGAGATGGCCGAGGTCGACCTGATCGCCGCCACCGAGAACGCCATGTGGGCCGGGATCGCCGCCGCCCGCGCCGGTGGGCGGCTCGGCGACGTGTCCTGGTCCATCGAAACGTCGGTGAAGGCCTCCGGACGCGACGACGGACGCCGCTACGGGCTGGTGGCCGGCTACGGCGGGCACGGGATCGGCACCGCGATGCACATGGAACCGTTCGTGCCCAACGCCGGCAAACGCGGCAAGGGCGAGCGGCTGGTCGCGGGCATGGCGCTGGCCATCGAACCCATGGTCACCCTGGGCCGGCCGCATACCGACGAACTCGACGACGGCTGGACGGTCGTCACCCGGGACGGCTCCCGCGCGGCGCACACCGAGCACTCCATCGCCATCTGCGAGGACGGCGTCAGCGTGCTCACCGCCACCGACGGGGGCGCGGCCGGGCTGGCCTCCTACGGCGTGACCCCGGTCGACCTCGACTGACGCCCGGGCCCCGGCGGCGCCGCGCACCGGGGCGCCGCCCGGCCGGCATGGGAGAATCCGAGAAATGAGCGCCATGCACAAGCGGGTCGCCGCCATCGACTGCGGCACCAACTCCATCCGGCTGCTGATCGCCGACCTGTCGCTGTCCGTCGGCGGCGTGTACCTGGTGGACGTGCACCGCGAGATGCGCATCGTCCGGCTCGGCGAAGGGGTGGACGCCACCGGCAGGCTCGCCCCGTCGGCCCTGGACCGGACCTGGCGGGCGCTGGCCGACTATGCGGCGATCATCACCGCCTCCGGGGTCGACGCCGGTGCCGTTCGGATGACGGCGACATCGGCGACCCGCGACGCGGCCAACCGGGACGAGTTCGTCACGATGGTGCGCCGCACCCTCGGCCAGGACCCCGAGGTGATCGCCGGGACCGAGGAGGCGTCGCTGTCCTTCCAGGGGGCGGTCGGGGACCTGCCGGCCGCGGACGGCCCGTTCCTGGTGTTCGACATCGGCGGGGGTTCCACGGAATTCGTCGTGGGCTCGGCCGACGGCGGCGGCGTGCGGCTGGCCGGCAGCGTCAGCCAGAACATCGGCAGCGTGCGCATCACCGAGCGGATGCTGCCGTCGGATCCGCCCGGGCTGGACGAGGTCGCTGTCGCGCGCCGCTGGGCACGGGAGATGGTCGGGCAGGGCCTGGACGGGCTCGGCGCCACCGCGCTGTCATCGGTGCGACGCGTCGTCGCCGTGGCCGGGACCGCCACGACGGTGGCCGCCGCCGCGCTCGAGCTGCCGAGCTACGACCCGACCACGATCCACCTGACGCGGTTGTCGACCGGGCGGCTCCGGGCGGTCTCCGACAACCTGCTGGCCGCGTCCCGCGCGGAACGCGCCTCGCTGGGATTCATGCACCCCGGGCGGGTGGATGTCATCGGCGGCGGATCGCTGGTGCTGGCCACGGTCGCCGAGCTGCTCCGCGACCGGATCGGCATCGCGGAGCTCACGGTCTCCGAGCACGACATCCTGGACGGGATCGCGCTGTCGCTCGCCTGAGCGGGCCGCGGGATCGCCATGGTGACCACACGGGGCAGTCGATGACGGCGGGCGGCGGCCGGGCGCGTCCGCGGGTGGCGCTGCTGGTCAATCCGGCGGCCGACCGTGGCGCTGCCATCACCGCCGGGCGGCTGGCCGCTGCGGCGATCGGCGAGGTGGCCTCGGTGTCCGTGGCGACCCCGGAGGGTGGCGCGGACGCCTCGCTGGCCCGGCTGCGGCACGAGGCGCGGCGGGTCGACGCCGTCGTGGTGTGCGGCGGCGACGGCATCGTGCATCTCGCGGCGAATGTGCTTGTCGGCGACGATGTTCCGCTCGGCATCATGCCCGCCGGGTCCGGCAACGACATCGCCGACGTGGCGGGCATGGCCCGCGACCCGCGGGAGGCGGCGCGGCAGCTGCGGGACGCGATCGACCGCCGCTCGGTGCGCCGCATCGATGTCGGCCGCTGCGACGGCCCGCAGCTCGTCGACGGCACGGACCGGGTCTTCGTGGGGCTGCTCTACGTCGGGTTCGACTCGGCGGTCAACGAGCGGGCCAATCGGATGCGGCGGATCCCCGGGTCGATCCGCTACGACCTGGCGCTCGCCGTCGAGGCGGCGCGGCTGCGGTCGAGGCGGTGCCGGCTGACCCTCGACGGCGAACGGCTGGAGCTGCCCGTCACCCTGGTGGCGGTGGGCAACGGCAGCCAATACGGCGGTGGGAAGCGGATGGTGCCGCACGCGCGCTGGGACGACGGCAGGTTCGGGATCTGCGTGATCGGCCCGGTGACCCGGCGGGCGCTCGCCCGGTTCGCCCCGCGCCTGCCGCACGCCGGGCACGTCAGCCACCCCGCCGTGTGGCTGCGGGAGGCGACCGCGGTGACCATCGACATGGCCGGCCCGCCCGCGCCGATGGTCTACGCGGACGGTGAGCCGATCGGCCCGACGCCGCTGCGTGCCTGGGTGGATCCGGCGGCGCTGCCG
>CAZIIX010000071.1:0-7630 GCA_964539345.1 uncultured Actinomycetes bacterium
CGGGCATCGCCGCGACGGCGCTGATCTGCTTCATCTTCAGCTGGAACGAGCTGCTCTACGCGACGCTGCTGACCAGCACTCAGGACGCCCAGACGCTGCCGGTGCTGCTGGTCGGCCTGCAGGGCTCGACCGGCGGCGGAACGTTCCTCGGCGCGATCTCCGCGGCGGCCACGCTGATTTCGATCCCGGTACTCGTGGCCGGTTTCGCCGCGCAGGACAAGTTGGTCCAAGGATTGTCGATGGGGGCGGTCAAATGAGTCGGTCCACTGCCGAGGGCGCGGTGCGGCTCAGCGCCGCCACCCTGTCCGGCCTGCCCGACTCGGTCGCCACGCCGGGCTACGACCGCACACAGCTGCGGACCGGCATCGTGCACATCGGCGTCGGCGGGTTCCACCGTGCGCACCAGGCCCGCTACCTCGACGAGCTGATGAACGCCGGCGCGGCGATGGACTGGGGCATCTGCGGGGTCGGGGTGCTGGACGCCGACGCGGCGATGGCGGACGCCATGCAGGCGCAGGACTGCCTCTACACCCTGATGGTGCGGCATCCCGACGGCCGCACCGAGGCGCGCGTCATCGGCTCGATCGTCGAGTACCTCCACGCCCCGCGCGATCCGCAGGAGGTCGTGGAGAAGATGGCCGACCCCGCCACCCGCATCGTCTCGTTGACGATCACCGAGGGCGGCTACAACATCAACCACATCACCGGCGAGTTCGACGCCGACCGGGCCGACGTGCTCGCCGACCTGCAGCGGCCGCAGGTGCCGCGCACGGTGTTCGGCCTGGTCGTGGAGGCGCTGGCGCGCCGACGGGAACGGGGCCTGGCGCCGTTCACGGTGATGTCCTGCGACAACATCCCCAACAACGGCGACATGGCCCGGCGGGTGTTCGGGGCGTTCGCCGCCCTGCGCTCGGCCGACCTCGGCGCGTTCGTCACGGGCGAGGTGGCGTACCCGAACTCGATGGTCGACCGGATCACACCGGGCACCACCGACGGGGATCGCGCCGAACTGGCCGAGCGGTTCGGCGTCGCCGACGCGTGGCCGGTCGTCTGCGAGCCGTTCACCCAGTGGGTGCTGCAGGATCGGTTCGGCGCCGGCCGCCCACCCTACGACGACGCCGGTGTGATGCTCGTCGACGACGTCGAGCCCTACGAGCTGATGAAGCTGCGGCTGCTGAACTGCTCGCACCAGGGCATCGCCTACTTCGGCTACCTCGCCGGCTACCGCATGGTGCACGACGCGGCCGCCGACCCGCTGCTCGCCAGGTTCCTGCTGGATTACATGGAGCAGGAGGCGACGCCGACCCTGCTGCCGGTGCCGGGCATCGACCTGGATGCCTACCGACACCAGCTGCTGGAGCGGTTCGCCAACCCGGGCGTGCGCGACACGGTCGCCCGGCTGTGCGCGGACAGCTCCAACCGCATCCCGAACTGGCTACTACCGGTGGTGCGCGCCGAGCTGGCCCGGGGCGGGCCGATCGAGCGGTCCGCGGCCATCGTCGCGAGCTGGGCCCGGTACGCCGAGGGCGTCGATGAGCGGGGCGAGCCCATCGCGATCGACGATCACCGCGCGGCGGCACTGACCGCGGCGGCGCGCCGCTGGCCCGCCGACCCCGACGGGTTCGTCCGCGACCGGGTGCTGTTCGGCGACCTGATCGACGACAGCCGATTCATGGCGGCCTACCGCACGGCGCTGGAGCTGCTGCACCGCGACGGCGCCCGCGCCACCCTGGCGGCCCTCATCGACGGCTGAGGCCGGCACGGCGATGCTGGGCGGCGTGCCATGACCATCGAGGAGCGCGGGCCCCGCACGCTAGGCCATCCGGGTTGCGCTCAGCCTCGTTTGCCGTAACATGCAACCCGATTCATACTGTCCTGTCCGGATAGCGGGACGAACCACTCGGCGCAGTACGACGAAAGGCGACCCATGGACTCGATTAATAGGTTCCTCGACAAGATCCCCCCACTCTTCCAGGCGATCCTGCTGCTCATCATCGCGTTCCTCGTGGCGTGGCTGGCGAAAGCGATCATCGTCGCTCTGATGCGCCGACTACACGTCGATGAACGCCTCGGCACGCGCGGCATGCAGGGCACCAATGCCGGGAGTACGTCGGCGTTCGTCGGCAATCTGACGTTCCTGATCGTGTTCCTGCTGTTCCTGCCGTCGGTGCTCGACAAGCTGGACATGAACTCGGTGGCCGACCCGATCGTGGGCATGATCCACACGATCCTGAGTTACCTGCCGAACGTCATCGCCGCCGCCCTGGTCCTCTACATCGGGCACATGATCGCCCGACTGGTCGGGCAGCTGCTGGAGGCCGTCCTACAACGCGCCCGCGTCGACCGGGTGCAGACGAAGCTCGGTATGACGGTGACGGCGCAGAACTCCCTGGCGCACGTGGTGGGCAAGACCGTCTATGCGCTGATCATGATCTTCGTGGTCATCGCCGGCCTGCAGGTGCTGGACATCCACGCCGTCTCGGACCCGGCGGTCGCCATGCTGCACCGCATCCTGGTGTTCCTGCCGCTTCTGGTCATCGGCCTGGTGATCATCGGCCTGGGCATCTTCATCGGCGGCCTGGTCGGCAAACTGGTGACCAACCTGCTGTCCGGCATCGGCGCCGACGCCTGGCTGGGCAAGCTGATCCCGCAGGCCGCCGGAGCGGGGGCTGCCTCGCAGCCCGCCGCGGAGGGCACCGCCGGCGCCGGTGGCACGGGCACGTCGGAGGCTCCGGGCACGGCGGGCACCGTGGGAACCGGAGATGCTGCGGCGCCGAGCTTCTCGCTGTCGCACCTGATCGGCATGATCGTGCGCATCGTGATCATCCTGTTCTTCGTCGTCGAGGGTCTGCAGGTGCTGCAGCTCGAGTTGCTCACCGACATCGGCGCGGCGATCATCGGCTACCTGCCGTCGGCGCTGGCCGCCGTGGTGATCATGGTGCTGGCGGTCCTCGCAGGCAATTGGATCGAGTCGCTGATCATCCGCCGCTCCCCCGCCAACCGCAGCTACGCGGTTGCCGCCAAGGTGGCGATCCTGGTCATCGCCGTGTTCATGACGCTCACCCAGCTGCACCTGAGCGCCACGATCGTCACGATCGCGTTCCTGGCGACGGTGGGCGCCGTCGCGGTGGCCTTCGCGATCGCGTTCGGGGTCGGCGGACGGGCGTTCGCCGCCGGGCGGCTGAGCAAGCTGGAGGCGAAGCTGGACGAGCCGCAGCCCCCGGCAGGCACCACCGCCGGGCCACGCGCGTAGCGCGGCCGGGCGCCGGGCGAGCGCGCCCGCACGGCACGGGCGGTGGGGCAGCGATCGGTGCTGCCCCACCGCCCGTACGCGCATCTGCGTCCTCGCCCGCAGTGCTCGCCCACCGTGCTCGCCCACCGTGCTCCGTCCGGGCGCACGCCGATGTCCGCTGGGCGGGATCGGCGCCCCGGCCGACGCGCCGCCATGAGTAAGGTTCGGCGTAGAGGCTGGAGGCAGCATCGGCCGGCGGGACGCCGACCCGACGGCGCGCGCCCCGCGGAGGAGCAGGAGTGGCAATGGCAGCAACGAGCCCGCAGGCATTCATCGTCGGCGGTGTGCGCACCCCGATGGGTCGCTACGGCGGGGCACTGGCCAGTGTCCGCCCGGACGATCTGGCCGCTCTGGTCATGCGCACCGCGGTCGACCGGGCCGGCCTCGCCGATCCGGGTGCGCTGGACGAGGTGATCTTCGGCTCGGCCAACCAGGCCGGCGAGGACAACCGGAACGTCGCGCGGATGGCGTCGCTGCTGGCCGGATTCCCCGAGACCGTGCCGGGCGTGACGGTCAACCGGCTGTGCGCCTCCGGGCTGACCGCCGTGGCGACCGCCGCCTCCCTGGTGCGCTCCGGGGACGCGGACGTGGTCCTGGCCGGCGGCGTCGAATCGATGACCCGGGCGCCGTGGGTGACCGGCAAGCCGGAGAGGGCGTTCGCCAAGCCCGGCCCGATGTACGACACGTCGATCGGCTGGCGCTTCGCCAACCCGCGGTTCGACGACATCGACGGCGGCGAGGCCACGTTCTCGATGCCGCAGACCGCCGAGAAGGTCGCCGAGACCGACCACATCTCCCGCGCCGACGCGGACGCCTTCGCGCTGCGATCGCACCAGCGCGCGATCCACGCCATCGACTCCGGCCACTTCGCCGACGAGATCGTGCCGGTGCCGGTGACCACCCGGGCGGGCACCCACGAGGTCGACACCGACGAGGGACCGCGCCGGGACACCGACGCCGACAAGCTCGCAGCGCTGCGTAGTGTCGTCAAGCCCGGTGGCATCGTCACCGCCGGCAACGCGTCCTCGCTCAACGACGGCGCCGCCGCGGTCCTGGTCGCCTCGGAGGCCGCCGTCCAGCGGTGGAACCTGACCCCGCGCGCCCGCGTCGTGACCTCCGCCTCCGCCGGTGTCGCCCCGTCGGTGATGGGGCTCGGCCCGGTGCCGGCCACCGAGAAGGTACTGGCCCGCTCCGGCTGGAAGCTCGGCGACATCGGCGCGATCGAACTCAACGAGGCGTTCGCGTCCCAGTCGCTGGCCTGCATGCGTCGGCTGGGCATGGATCCCGGCGTGGTCAACAACGACGGCGGCGCGATCGCCCTCGGTCATCCGCTGGGATGCTCCGGCACGCGCATCCTGATCACCCTGCTCGGCCGCATGGAGCGGGAGAACGCCGACCGCGGCCTGGCCACCCTGTGCGTCGGCGTGGGACAGGGCGTGTCCATGCTGGTGGAAAAGCCATGACGGCGCTGCTCCCGGACCGCGTCGGGGTGGTCGGCGGCGGGCGGATGGGCTCCGGCATCGCGCACGCCATGATCACCCGCGGTGCGGCCGTCACCCTGGTCGAGACGGATGCGACGCGTACCGCCGCCGCCCGCGATGCGGTGGCCCGCGCGGTCGACGCCTCGGTCGGGCGCGGCACCGTCGACGAGCCCGCCGAGGTCATCCTCGCCCGGCTGGATATGGCCACCGAATCCGACGCCCTGGCCGGCTCGGGCCTGGTGATCGAGGCCGTGCCGGAACGGCCGGAGCTCAAATTCACCGTGCTGGCCGGCATCGCCGAGGCCGTGGCGCCGACCGCGCTGATCGCCAGCAACACCTCGTCATTGTCGATCTCCACCCTCGCCGACCACGTGCCCGGGCCCGGACGGTTCCTCGGCATGCACTTCTTCAACCCGGTCCCCGCCTCGCAGCTCGTCGAGGTCGTCGTCGGGCGCGAGACGACCGACGAGACGGTCACCGCGGCGCAGGCCATCGTCGCCGCCATCGGCAAGGTCGCGGTCACCGTCACCGACTCCCCCGGGTTCGCCTCCTCCCGGCTGGGCGTGACGCTCGGTCTGGAGGCGATCCGCATGGTCGAGGACGGCGTCGCGACGCCGGCGGACATCGACGCGGCCATGACGCTCGGCTACAAGCATCCGGTCGGGCCGCTGCGGCTCACCGACCTGGTCGGGTTGGACGTGCGCCTCGGAGTCGCCGAATACCTCGCGGAGACGCTCGGCGACCGCTTCGCACCACCGCGCCTGATGCGTGAGATGGTGGCCCGGGGCGAGTTGGGCAGGAAGTCCGGCCGCGGGTTCTACGACTGGTCCACCGAAGGGTAGGAAATCGCCATGACGGCACCGTTGACGAGTTACATCGCCGGCCAGTGGGTCACCCCGGACGGGTCCACCACCGAGCTCCTCGACGCCGCCACGGGCGAGCCGATCGCGCTGCTGGCCTCCGGCGAGTTGGACGTCGCCGGCATGGTCGATCACGCCCGCACGGTCGGTCATCGGGCACTGGCCGGACTGACGTTCCACCAGCGGGCGCTGATGCTCAAATCGCTCGGCCAGCACCTGATGTCGATCAAGGACACGCTGTACCCACTGTCCTACGCCACCGGCGCCACCCGCAGCGACTCCTGGGTCGACATCGACGGCGGTATCGGCGTGCTGTTCACCTACGGGTCGAAGGGCCGCCGCGAGATGCCCAACGACACCGTCTATCTCGACGGTCCGGCCGAGCAACTGGGCCGAGCGGGCACGTTCTTCGGGCAGCACATCTACACCTCGCTGCCCGGCGTCGCGGTGCAGATCAACGCGTTCAACTTCCCCGTGTGGGGCATGCTGGAGAAGCTCGCGCCGGCGTTCCTGGCCGGGGTTCCGACGATCGTCAAGCCCGCGTCGGCCAGCGCCTACCTCACCGAGGCGACGGTCCGGGCCATCATCGACTCGCAGATCCTTCCCCCCGGCACATTGCAGCTGCTCACCGGCAGCGCCCGCAATATCCTCGACCAGCTCGACGAACGCGACCTGCTCGCGTTCACCGGCTCCGCCTCCACCGCCCGGACATTGCGCACCAACGCGGCGTTCATCGAGCGCGGCGCCCGGTTCACCGCCGAGCAGGACTCGCTGAACTGCTCCATCCTGGCGCCGGACGCCACCCCCGACACCCCCGAGTTCGACCTGTTCGTCAAGGGGCTCGTCGCGGAGATGACGTCCAAGGCCGGTCAGAAGTGCACCGCCATCCGCCGCGCCATCGTGCCGGACCGGTTACAGGACAGCGTGATCGACGCGGTGGGAAGGCGTATCGAGTCCCGCATCACGGTCGGCGACCCGCGCGCCGACGGCGTCACCATGGGCGCGCTGGTCTCGCTCGCGCAACGCGAGGAGGTGCGCAGCCGGGTCGCCGAGCTGCTGGCCGACGGCGGCGAGCTGGTGATCGGCGACACCCACGACTTCCCGGTCGCCGGCGGCGATGCCGGCACCGGGGCGTTCCTGCCGCCGCTGCTGGTGCGCGCCGGAACCGGGGCGTCGGCGCCGCACGAGGTGGAGGCGTTCGGCCCGGTCTCCACGCTCATCGGCTACCGCGACCTGGACGATGCCGCCGAGCTGGCCGCCCGCGGCCGCGGATCGCTCGTCGCCTCGGTGATCACCCACGACGGGCCCACCGCCCGGCGCATCACCCGCAACCTGGCGCCCTGGCACGGCCGCATCCTGCTGCTCGACCGGGACGACGCGAAGGAATCCACCGGGCACGGATCGCCGCTGCCCCACCTGGTGCACGGCGGCCCCGGCCGGGCCGGCGGCGGGGAGGAGATGGGCGGCATCCGCGGGGTGCTGCACCACATGCAACGCACCGCCGTGCAGGGCTCCCCGAACCTGCTCACCGCCGTCTCCGACCGCTACGTCACCGGCGCCGCCGCCCACACCGAGCAGGCGGCCGCCGACGGCGACGCCGGACCGTGGGAGCACCCGTTCCGGAAGTCGCTGTCGACGTTGCGCATCGGCGATGCCGTGCAGGCCGGTCCGCGGCCGGTGACCCTGGACGACATCGAGGCGTTCGCGCACAGCACCGGCGACATGTTCTACGCGCACATGGACGAGGAGGCCGCGGCGGAGAACCCGTTGTTCGGCGGGCGCGTGGCGCACGGATACATGCTGCTGGCCTGGGCGGCCGGCCTGTTCGTGGACCCGGCACCCGGACCGGTCCTGGCCAACACCGGGCTGGAGGACCTGCGTTTCGTCACCCCGGTCAAGCCCGGCGACGAGATCACCGTCACCCTGGTGTGCGGACAGATCACCCCGCGGGAGACCGACGACTACGGCGAAGTGCGCTGGCACACCACGATCACCAA
>CAZIIX010000071.1:7730-10484 GCA_964539345.1 uncultured Actinomycetes bacterium
ACGGTGGCCGGGTCGAGATCGGCGCGCAGCGAGCCCTCGCGGGCGGCCCGCGCCACCAGCTCGGCGAACCGGGCATCGATCGCGCGTCGCCGGTCCAGCGCGGCGCGCTCCACGGCGCTGTTGCCGCGTACCCGCAGCAGCAGCGTCACGCTCGGCAGCTCCGCCACGAGCGTGGCGATGGAGCCGCGCACCGCGTGCTCGAGCTGCGTGGCGGCCGGCTCATCGGTGGCCGTCACCCGGTCCAGCGCGTGGTCCAGCGCGTCCAGGGCCCGCTCCAGCGCCCGCCGCAGGATGTCCTCCTTGGACGAGACGTGGTGGTAGATCGACGATTTCGTGATGCCCAGCGCGGCCGCGAGGTCGTCCATGGTGGTGCCGTCGTAGCCGCGTTCGGTGAACACCCCGACCGCCACCTGCACCAGCGAGTCGACGTCATACCCGGGTCGTCCGCGGCGGGACTTGCGCGGCCCCGCCGGATAGCCGGGCAGCTCGAAGACGCGGCTGCTCACAGGTTGCGCATGTCGTAGACGCGGCGGAGTTTGCCGGCGGACCGCTCCAGCGTGGCCGGGTCGACGACCTGTACGGCCGCCGTCACGCCGATCCGTTCCTTGATCAGGTGCGAGACCCGGGCGGCCACCGCCTCCCGGCTGCCGATGTCCGACACACCCTGCCCGGCCTCGACCCGGACGGTCAGCTGGTCCATGCGCGCCGGCCGGGTCAGCTCCAGCACGAAGTGCGGGCTCAGACCCTGGGTGGCGACCACGATCTCCTCGATCTGCGTCGGGAACACGTTCACGCCGCGGACGATGAGCATGTCGTCGGTGCGGCCGCTGATCCGCTCGATGCGTCGCATCGGACGTGCGGTGCCGGGCAGCAGCCGGGTCAGATCGCGGGTGCGATACCGCAGCACCGGCATCGCCTCCTTGGTCAGCGAGGTGAACACCAGCTCGCCGAGCTCGCCGTCCGGCAGCGGCGCGCCGGTGGCCGGATCGACGATCTCCGGGTAGAAGTGGTCCTCCCAGAGCGTGATGCCGTCCTTGGTCTCGATGCATTCGCAGCCCACCCCGGGCCCGATCACCTCGGTGAGCCCGTAGATGTTCAGCGCGTGCAGACCGGCCTCGGCCTCCAGGTCGTCGCGCATCGCGTCGGTCCACGGTTCGGCGCCGAGCACCGCGATGCGCAGCGACGTGGTACGCGGGTCGATGCCGGCCTCGGCGAACTCGTCCAGGATCGTCAATAGGTACGTCGGGGTGCAGCAGATGACGTCCGGGGCCAGATCGGCGATCAACTGCACCTGTCGCGCGGTCATCCCCCCGGAGACCGGCACCACCGTGCAGCCCAGCCGCTGCGCCCCGTCGTGCGCCCCGAGCCCGCCGGTGAAAAGGCCGTAGCCGTAGGCGTTGTGCACCAGATCGCCGGCCCGGACCCCGGAGGCGCGCAGCGACCGTGCGACGACCTCTGCCCACATGTCCAGGTCGGCCGCGGTGTAGCCGGCGATGACGGGGCGCCCGGTGGTGCCCGACGAGGCGTGCACCCGCCGCACCTGCTCACGCGGCACCGCGAACATGCCGAACGGATAGTTCGCCCGCATCTCCGCCTTGCCGGTGAACGGCAGCGCCGCCAGGTCCTCGATGCCGCCCACATCACCCGGCGCGACCCCTGCCTCGTCCATGACCCGGTGATAGTGCGGCACGTTCTTGTAGGCGTGCGCGACGGTGGCGCGCAGCCGCTCGCTCTGCAGCGCGGTGAGCTCGTCCCGGCTCATCCGCTCGGCCTCGTCGAGCAGCTCCGGCGCCGGGGCCTCTCCCAATGTCGTCATGGTGGTGATCCTTCCTAGCGTGGCGGGGGGAGTGTGCGTGAGCGGCCCCGGAATTCGGCGATGGTCTCGTCCCCGTCGTCGGTGGCCCGGGTGACGGTCACGTCATAGACGCCGGATCGGCCGCGCACCGAGCGGCGCGTGGCGATCGCGGTGAGCAGGTCACCCTCGCGTGCGGGCGCCAGGAAGGTGATGTCGGCGCCGGAGGCCACCGTCACCGAGCCCTCCTCGTTGCAGGCGCAGGCGAAGGCCGTGTCGGCGAGCAGGAACACGTAGCCGCCGTGCGCGATGCGGTGGCCGTTGGTCATGGTGCGGCGCACCGTCATGCGGACCGTCGCGCTGCCGGCACCGACGTCCACCAGGACCATTCCCGCAGCGTTCGAGGCGGTGTCGGCGGCGAACATGGTGCGCGCTCCGGTGATCTCTGCCGAACCGATGTCGCTAGCCAAGTCGCGCCTCCGCGGGTAGATTACCGAATAAACGGTCGGTTATTCACCAACCTGTCTAGGAGCGTATGCCGATGACGGAAAAAGTGCAGGATACAGACTTCGATGCCATCATCGCCGCCGACGGACGCATCGAACCCCGCGACGAGATGCCGGATGCCTACCGCAAGTCACTGGTGCGCCAGATGTCGCAGCATGCGCATTCGGAGATCATCGGCATGCAGCCGGAGGGCAACTGGATCACCCGCGCCCCCTCGCTGCAGCGCAAGGCGATCCTGATGGCCAAGGTGCAGGACGAGGCCGGGCACGGGCTGTACCTGTACGCCGCCGCCGAGACGCTGGGGACCTCCCGCGAGGAGATGACGCAGGCGCTGCTGGACGGCAAGGCGCGGTACTCGTCGATCTTCAACTACCCCACCCCCACCTGGGCCGACATGGGGGCGATCGGCTGGCTGGTGGACGGCGCGGCGATCACCAACCAGGTGCCGCTGTGCC
>CAZIIX010000072.1:0-7967 GCA_964539345.1 uncultured Actinomycetes bacterium
GCGACCTCTGGGTTATGAGCCCAGCGAGCTACCGAGCTGCTCCACCCCGCGTCGGCTCCTCCAGTGTAGCAGGGCCGCGCGAGTGGTTTTCACGCCGACTCAGTTGAAGCGCATCGACACCGAGAGCCGCCCCGCCCCGTAGCCGGGCACATCGATGTCCAGGTCCATCCGATTACCCAGCGCATACAGCAGCTGGACGGCATCCTCCGGCGCCGACGCGACCGGACGGTACGTCCGCTCCAGCCGCAGATGCGGGTTGCCGGGAAGCTGGAATGACGAGGCCAGGACGTTGCTGACCTCGCCGAGGTTCTCCAGCAGGTGTTCCGGCAGATATCGCTCCTCGACCGCGTCCTCGGCCGCCGCCGGCGGGACCAGTGCCACGGCCGCCCCGACGTTCGCACCGGCAGCGAGGTCCCAGCCCACCACCGCCCAGAGCGCATTCGCGTCGTCGACATAGGTCGCCAACGCGCCACCGACGGTGTCGGCCGATTGCAGCGCGGTCTCGCTCGGTCGGATCGCCACCTCCTTGCCGAGCAGCCCGTCGAGCACATCCTTGATCAATTTGGTGGCCGGTAGTTCCGTCATCGTTTCCCCCCAACAGTTCTCACGCGGCGCGCCGGCCGCGTCCCGTCGCCGGTCAGGCGACGAATTCCTCCAATACGTCCCGGAACGTGTCCGCGGTGAACGGTTTGGCGATCAGGAACGCCGCGCCGGCCGCTCGCGCCTGCTCCCGCATCTCCTCCGACCCCTCGGAGGTGACGAAACCGAACAGCACCGACGATCCGGCGGCGCGGAGCGCACGCAACGACTCGATTCCCGTCATCTCCGGCATGTTCCAGTCGGAGAGCACCAGGTCCGGCTCATCGGCCAGGACGGTCTCGTAGGCCTGTCGCCCGTCGGCCGCCTCGATGATCTCGTCACAATCGAAACCGGCCTGCCGCAACGTGCGCACCACGATCCGGCGCATCACCGTCGAATCATCCGCGATCAACACTCGCATCATTACCAACCTTCCGTCATCACACTGCCCGCGTGCGGGCTTCGCTCCCACAACGAGATCTCCAGCGGCCACCGCCCCCAGCGAGCACGCACCGCCACCACCCGGCGGGCTTCCGGACTGACCAGCGCCTCGGCATCAAGCACCACCTGCGGTAGCGACAGCACCGCCGGCACGCCGACCATTCCCTTGACGCTTCCGCCGATCATGTTCGCGATCTCCCCGAGTGCATCGGCCACCTCGGCCGTCGTGACGTCGCCCGGCTCCGTCTCGAACATGTCCGCGGCGATCTGCCGGGAGCACTCGAGGCCGGCGATCACCATCAGGTGCCCGCACCACTGGCCGCCGATCGACACCGAGGCCACCAGTTCGCCGGCGTGGCCCGCCCGGCCGGCATCCCGTTCCTCCACGGTGATCTCGCCGCTGAGGAACGACGTCCACACCTGTTCCACGATCTCGCCGAGCTCCGTGGCGCTCGGCAGCACCGGGCTGATGGTGCCTGTCATGTCATACTCCTGCCGTCAGGCTCTGCGGACCGACGAGGCCCAGCAGTTCGAGCTTGTCCGACACCGCGTCGGGGGTGAACGGTTTGATGAGGTACTCGTGCGCCCCCGCGGCGAGCGCGCGGACCATCTGGCTCTGTTCGCTCTCGGTGGTGACCATCATCAGGGTCAGGTTGCTGTAGCGCGGTTCCGACCGGACCGTCTGGATGAACTGCAGACCGTTCATCACCGGCATGTTCCAGTCGACGAGCGCCACATCGAAGCTGTGATCGGCCGCCGCAATCGCGTCCAGCGCCTCCTGCCCGTTGCCGGCCGGCGTCACGTGGAAGCCGAGCCTGGTCATGATGCGCTTGAGGATCATGCGCATCGCGGACGAATCGTCGATGACGAGTGCATGCATTGCCCTAGCTCCTTCCGCTGAGCTGCAGCGACGGGATCGCCGCGGATCGGTAGGCGGACAGGCCGCCCAGTCGCACCAGTTCGAATTGCTCGTCGATACCGCGGGTGGTCTCGGCCGTGCCCAGCACCAGCCATCCACCGGGGGCCATCACGGCTCGGACCCGCTGCAGGATGGTGCGTTTGGTGTCGACGTCGAAGTAGATCAGCACATTGCGCAGGAAGACGATGTCGAAGCGTGGCAGGCCCGGCGGGAACGGCGCGGCGAGGTTGAGCTCCCGGAACTGGACGCTGCGCTGCAGCTCCGGACTGATCTGCCAGCCAGCGCCGGCCCGCTGAAAGTGCTGCACCAGATACCGCGCGGGCAGCCCGCGGTTCATCTCCATCTGCGAATAGCGCCCGGTCCGCGCCTGGTCGAGCACAGTTCGTGAGATGTCCGTGGCCAGGATCTCGAATCGACCTGCGGGCCCGAGCTCCTCGCGGAGCAGCATGGCCAGGCTGTATGCCTCCTGGCCGGTGGATGCGGCCGCCGACCACAGTCGCAGCGGCTGGTAGGGAGGGCGACCCGTCGTTACTTCGGTCAGCAGGTTCCGACGGAATGACTCGAATACCGCGGCGTCGCGGAACCAGGACGTCTCGTTGGTGGTGAGCGCCTCGACGATGGCCCGCCGCTGGACCGCGTTCCCGGGCTGTTGCGCCTGGCGCACGAACGCGTTGGTATCGGTGACGGAGGCCGCGCGTGCCAGTGGCAGCAGCCGTGCCTCCGCCAGATACTCCTTCCCGGGCGGCAGCACGATGGCAGCCTCGCGGCGGACAAGCTCGCTGACCCAAGAGAATTCGCTTGAGCCAATGCTCATGTCCGTACCACCCCCGTCGGGACCCGGGCGCCCGGCGCCCCGGATCGCAGCTCGGACGAGAGGTAGGCGCCGATGTCGCGCAGTGCCAGGACGCGGTCCGCGAGACCCGCCCCGACCACGGCGCCCGGCATGCCCCACACGACGGAGCTGGCGGCGTCCTGCGCCACGATCAGCGCACCCGACTCCCCCATGGCCGCGCATCCGGCACGGCCGTCGTGTCCCATGCCGGTCAGGACGACCCCGATGGCGCTTCCCGGGTACGCGGCGGCCACCGACCGGAACAGCACGTCGACCGACGGTCTCGAGTAGTTCTCCGGTTCCCGATCGTGCAGCACCGTCACCGGCTCCGCGCCCCGCCACTGGACTTCCAGATGGCGTCCGCCCGGCGCCAGGTAGACCGTTCCCGGCAGCAGCCGCCGCCCGTCCTCGGCCTCGACGACGCTGGCCGGACCGAGCCGATCCAGGCGTTGGGCCAGCATCGCGGTGAACACCGGCGGCATGTGCTGCACCGCGACGACCGGCACCCGCGGGCGTTCGGTCAGCGCGGAGAGCACGGTCGACAGCGCGTCCGGGCCGCCGGTGGAGCTCCCCAGGGCGACGATCTGCGCCGGTCGCGCGCTGTGCGGCCGCGGTGTGCGCTTCGGTGCCGGGTCGGCGCGGACGGTCGTGGCGCCGGTCGCCGGGTGACGCGCCGCGGCCGGCCGGCGCGCGGTCAGCGCCCGTACCCGCGGCACCAGCTGGTCGCGCAGCTCGTCGAGTGATTGGTTCAGGCTCAGCGAGTTCGTGGGTTTGGTGACGTAGTCGCTCGCGCCCGCGGCCAGCGCATCCAGGGTGGCGGACGCGCCCCGGTGGGTCAGCGTGGAGACCATGATGACGGGCAATCGCGGATGCCGCTTGCGGATCTCCCGCATCGCCGAGATGCCGTCCATGACGGGCATTTCCACGTCGAGTGTGACGAGGTCCGGGCGCAGCCGGTCGACCTTGTCGATCGCGTTGGCCCCGTCATGGGCCGTCCCGATGACCTCGATCCCGTCGGCGTCGTTGAGGACGCCGGAGACGAGGCGGCGGACGAGGGCCGAGTCGTCCGCGACCAGGACCGTGATCATGGCATCAACTTTCTCCGGCGCAGTCCGGTCACACGCGGAAGGAGGCGACCTTGTCGTTCATGTCGGCGGACATGCGGGCGAGTTCATCGATGGCGGCCCGCGTCTGGTTCACGGCCTCGGTCGTGGAGCCGGCGGCGGTGGCGACGCCGGTGATGGTGGAGGCGATCTCGCCCGAGCCGGCCGCGGCCTCGGCCACATTGCGGCTCATCTCGTTGGTGGTCGCGGTCTGCTCCTCCACCGCCGAGGCGATGGTGAGCTGAAAGTCGTTGATCGAGGAGATGATCGACGCGATCTCTCCGATGGCCTCGACCGCCCCGGCGGAGTCTGTCTGGATGGCCTGCACGCGGGCGGCGATGTCCTCGGTGGCGGCGGCGGTCTCCTGCGCCAGTTCCTTGACCTCGTTGGCGACGACGGCGAAGCCCTTGCCTGCCTCGCCGGCGCGCGCGGCCTCGATCGTCGCATTCAGTGCGAGCAGGTTCGTCTGCGCGGCGATGGACGTGATGGTCTTGACCACGTCGCCGATCTCCTGGGACGAGACGCCGAGTTTCGACACGGTCGCATTGGTCGACTCGGCGGCGGCCATGGCCGTCGATGCCACTCGCGCGGCCTCGTTCGCGTTCTGCGAGATCTCCCGGATCGAGGCATCCATCTGTTCGGAGCCGGCGGCGACGGTCTGCACGTTCCGCGAGACCTCCTCGGAGGCGGCGGACACCACCCCGGCCTGGGTGGACGTCTCCTCGGCGGCGGAGGAGATCTGCACCGACGACGCCGAGAGCTCCTCCGCGGACGACGCGACCGCCTGGGCGGACGAGACGACCGAGGAGATGACCACCCGCATGTTCTCCCGGGCGGTGGCCAGGGCCGCCGCCATCCGGCCCACCTCGTCGCGCGACGCGACGTCGGCGTCGACCGTCAGGTCACGACCGGCCATCGCCTCCAGCGACGACTTCACCCGGTACAGCGGGCGCCGGATCGCCTGGGCCACCAGCCATCCCAGTCCGAGGGCGAGCACCAGGCCCACACCCAATACCGACCAGGCGAGGACGGTCGCGCGCTCGTTGGCGGAGGCGGAGGCGTCGGCGGTGGTGGCGAAGTACTCGACGGCTCCCTGGTCGGCCGCGTCCATGGTCTCGGCGATGGTCGCCACGATCGGGGCCATCTGCTCGTCATAGGCCTTCTGGTACCCGGACAGGTCCCCGGCGCGGGCCATCGGGATCAGCGATCCGTCGCGCACCTTCTTGAACTCGTCCCAGGCCGCGGTGAACGGCTGCCAGATCTCCGGCGAGGTCTGCATCATCGCGTCGTCGATCAGTGCGATGTTGTCGTCCATCGCGCGGTCGGTCTCGGCGATCGCGTCGACCGCCGCGGTCTGCGCGTCCAGGGTGGGGGCGATGACCATCTGCGCCATGAGCCCGCGGGCCTTGAGCTCGTCCTGGTGGATCTTGCCGAGCGGTCCGACCACGGTCGCCTGCACGGTGGCCAGATCGCGGATGTCGCTGCCGGCCTTCGCCAGGTTCATCGCGCCCACCGCCGTGGCCGCCACGGACACCGCGGCCAACAGGCCGACGACGAAGAGGACCTTGGTGCGCACGCCGCGGTCGGCGAACCAGCGGCCGACGCCGAGCGATGATCGCCGGGCCGCCGCACCCGCCGCTGCCGAGTCGGTGACCGCCGGTGATGCTGGAATCGTCGCTGTCGACATCGCTGTGGCCCTCCGCGCTCGCGCACCCCGCGGCGGGCGCGCACACTCGTCAATGCTGGATCGGTGGCGCATCATTGACGCAACGATGCGACCGTGTCAGTCCTATCGGCAGCGCGGGCGTGAAATTCACCGTTCCGCGGCCATTGCCGCGACCGGGCGGTGCTCAGGCCGCGACCGCGACGTCGACGTCCAGCCGGAGCAGCAGCTCGTCGTCGAGCTGGTAGGCGCCGGTGACCAGTTCCCGGACATCGCCGACCAGCGTGTCCGGGGGCGGTTCGAACCGTCCGCCGGTGACGTCCACCACGCCGCCGATCCGGTCGACCAGCAACGCCACGGATTCGCCTCCGACGATCACGACGACGAGCATCGACTCACCGTCGTGCTCGCGCTCGAGCCGGAGCCGTTCGCGCAGGTCGATGGTGGTCACCACCTGTCCGCGCAGGTTGATCAGGCCGGCGATGGCCGGCGGCGCCAGGGGGACCCGGGTCAGGTCGTGCTCGCGCAGCACCTCGCGCACGCGTTCGACCTCGATGCCGTAGAGCCCGCTGCCGAGCCGGAAGGTGGTGAATTGCTGCGTCGTCATCGTCCGACCGCCCCGACGAGTTCGCCGTTGATCCCGGCTCGGTCGTGCGCCGTGGTGTGGTCATCGGCTCGGCCGTCAGCGTCGGCGGTCCGGCCGTGGGGGCGCTCGGCATGCCTCTCCGCGAAGAAGGTGGGGTCGGCCGCGAGGATCGCCTGTTCGACATCGAGCAGCCCGATGACCTGGTCGCGGACCACGACCGATCCGACGAAGCCGCGGTCCTCGACCCGGCTGATCGCGCCGCGTTCGTACTCGACGATGTCGATGATCTCGTCCATGACGATGGCCACGCTGTGGCCCGCCTGCGCATAGACCGCCACCGGCAGTTCCGCCGACCGCCGCTCGCTGGGCACGCCGAGGTGGGCGCCGAGCCGGATCAGCGGGATGATGCGGCCGCGGTACTGCACGACCTCACGATGCCCGACGGACTCCACCGCGTCCGCGGCGATCATCTCCAGCCTCGTCACCATCGACATGGGGATCGCCACCCGTCGTTCGTCGCCGATGCCGGCGATGAGCAGCCGGTCGGAGTCGTCGGCGGTGTGGTCCCGCTGGGCTGTGCTCCCGGTGTCGCGGTCGGCGGCGCGCTCGGCGGCGTCGGCGCGCAGCGCCCGCCGGGCGAGGTTCTGCACGTCGAGGATCAGCGCCACGGTGCCGTCGCCGAGGATCGTGGCGCCGGAGTACACGCCGATGGTCTTCAGCCGCGCACTGAGCGCCTTGACCACGATCTCCTCGGTGTTGACCACCCGGTCGACGAGCAGGCCGAAGCGTCGATTGTTCGCCTGCAGCACCACTACGACCTGGGTGGCCTCATCGCTCGGCGTGGCGGTCGGATCGGCGCCGGCCAGCACGTGTCCGAGCGAGATCAGTGGCAGCAGGGTGCCGCGCAGCCGGTAGACCGGGGCGCCGCCGACGTATTCGATCCGCGTTGCCGCCTGCCCGGACTCCAGGGCCACCAGTTCCAGCAGGCTCGCCTGCGCGACGGCGTAGCGTCCGCCGCCGCACTCCACGGTCAGCGCCGGCACGATGGCGAGGGTGAGGGGCACCCGCATGCGGCAGGTCGTTCCCTCGCCCGGGGTCGACTCCAGCTCGATGGCGCCGCCGATCGCCTCCAGGTTGGTCTTGACCACGTCCATCCCGACGCCGCGGCCGGACACGTTGGTCACCGCCGCCGCGGTGGAGAAACCCGGTTCGAACACCAGCTGCAGGATCTCGCTGTCGGAGGTCTCGGCCAGCTCCGCCGGGGTGCGCAGCCCGCGTTCGACGGCCTTCGCGGAGATCGTCGCGGGGTCGATGCCGGCCCCGTCGTCGGTCACCTCGATGACGACCTGGCCGCTGTTGTGATACGCGCGCAGTTCCAGCACGCCCTCGCGGGGTTTGCCGGTCGCTTCGCGCGCCCCCGGCGGTTCGATGCCGTGGTCGATGGAGTTCCGCACCAGGTGGGTCAGCGGATCCTTGATGGCTTCCAGCAGGGCGCGGTCCAGTTCGGTGTCCTGGCCGGTCATCGTCAGCCGCACCTGGCGTCCGCACTGCGATCCGAGGTCACGCACCATCCGAGGCAGCTTCGACCAGAGGTGATCGATGGGCTGCATCCGGGTCTTCATGATCGATTCCTGCAGCTCCGACGTGATCACATTGAGGCGTTGCGTCGATCGGGACAGGGTCGGGTCGGCCAGGTCGCTCACACCACGCAGCAGTTGGTTGCGGGTGAGCACGAGTTCGCCGGCAAGCGTCATCAGGGTGTCGAGGAGGTCCACGTCGACGCGCAGCGAGCTCTCGGCGGCGGACCGCTGGTGCGGCGTGGCCGCGGCGGGTGGCGCGACAGC
>CAZIIX010000072.1:8067-10475 GCA_964539345.1 uncultured Actinomycetes bacterium
TATGACGGAGGTCTCGTCCTCCCCCGCCTCGGTCGTCATCTGCGCCCGCAGCTGCTCCAACACGGCCTCGATCGGAACGTCACCCTCGCCGCCGGTCGCCTCGATGCTGGCGAGGATCGTCCGGACCACGTCGACCATCGCGAGCAACGCGTCGGCCGTGGGCGTCGTCATGGATTGCCTGCCGTCGCGCAGCCGGGACAGCAGCGACTCGCCGGTGTGCGTCACCTGCTCCAGCCGGCCGAACGCGAGGAATCCACTGGTTCCCTTGATGGTGTGGATCGTCCGGAACGCGCTGGCGAGCCGCTCCCGTGCGGCGGGCTCCACCTCGAGCGCCAGCAGGTCCCGATCGAGCTGATCGAGGTTCTCGGCGCTCTCCACGAGGAATTCCTGGACTATGTCGTCCATGTCGTCCATGCAGCTCTCCGTCCGGGTCCTGACGCCAGATCCATCGGCATCCCGACCGGTTAGCTGAGCGGTCCGGCCCATACGCCGGCCCGGACCGGCCGCGGCAGGGACGCCACGGCCCGGTACGGACGGGCGCTGATGCCGACCGGACCGGGCCGTGGTGTCGCGAACGGACGCGGCGCGGGGGCTACCCGCCCGAGGTGAGCGTCGGCCCCGCCACCTCCAGGTAGGACTGGACCGCGTCATAGAGCTTCTGCGTCGCATCGCCGATCGCGCCCAGGTCTCCGGATGCCTTCGCATCGGAGAGCGCCTGCTGCGCACGCTGCATGTTCTCCAGCGCCTGCTGCGGATCGATCGGCACGCCGGGCGAGCCCCCGTTGGAACCGGTCGTGGTCGGCGGTGTCGACGATGTCGACGGCACCTCCTGCGACTCGGTCTCCGGCGGCGGCGCCTCCGAACCGGTCTGCCCGCCCGTGGCGCTCGGGAACGGCTCGACGCTGTCACTGGGCGGGTTGGTGTCCACGTCGGAAATGTCCGCCGGCGATGCGTTCTCCAGCGCCGCGGCCAGGCTCGGCCCCATTCCGACCTGCCCGTTGTACCAGACCAGCACCTGCCCCAACTGCGGGTACGAGCTGGTCGAGACACCCTGCAGATACAGCGGTTCCACGTAGAGCAGACCCTTGTCCGTCGGCAACGTGAGCAGGTTGCCGGTGAGGATCTGCGATCTGCCCGGCGTGTTACGCGTCGTCACGTAGTTACTGATGTCGGTGTTCGAGTTGAACAGTTGCTGGATCAGCACCGGGCCGGGCGTTTGGATGTCGGAGGGTAATCGTTGGACCACGATCTCGCCGTAATGGTCCGGATCGCCGTTGGCCGTGATGTAGGCGGAGATGTACTCGCGATCGAACCACGTCATGGCCGTGGTCAGCATGAAGTGCGGGTCCGATTCGCCGGGCAGCGCGATCTCCAGGTAGTACGGCGGCTGCGCGGCCGTCGCCCCGGACTCGGTCGGGTCGTTGGGCACCTTCCAGAAGTTCGAGTTCTGGAAGAAGTCCGTCGGGTCGCTGACCTGATAGCGGGCGATCAGGCTGCGTTGCACCTCGAACAGATCCTCCGGGTAGCGGAAGTGCGCCCGCAGGTCCGGCGAGATCTCGCTGCCGGGCGTGATGAGGTTCGGGAACACCGCCTCCCAGGCGTTGAGCACCGGATCGTCGTCCTGGACCTGGTAGAGGGTCACCGTCCCGTTGTAGGCGTCGACCACTGCCTTGACGGAGTTGCGGATGTAGGAGACCTGTTTGTCCGTCTGCGCGGTGGCGCCACGCGCGGCCTGCAACGAGTTGCTGGTGGCATCGGACAGCGTCACCGTCTCGGCATACGGGTAGTTCTGCGCGGTCGTGTACGCGTCCACGATCCACACGATGCGCCCGTCCACCACGGCGGGGTAGGGCCGCGTATCCACCGTCAGGAACGGCGCCGCCTTCTTCACCCGGTCTCGCGGATCCCGGTTGTACAGGATCTTCGACTCCGAGTTGATCTCCGAGGAGAACAGGAAGTTCGGCTCGCTGTAGTGGCTGGCAAAGATCAGCCGCCCGAAGAAGCCGCCGACCGGCACCCCGCCGGTCCCGGTGTAGGTGTACTTGGTGGTGTCGGTGTCGTACTCGCGCGAGTTCGCGCCCTCCGGGGCACCGACGATCGCATAGTCCGGAGCCAGCGCGCCGTAGTAGATCCGCGGCTGCTCGACCGGGATCCCCCCGTCCGGGTTGGCGACGTCCGAGACCTCGAAGACCGGATAGCCGTCCACCAGCTTGTTCGCCGGGGCGGCGACGAAGCCATCGCCATGCGTGTAGACCAGGTGCTGGTTGATCCACCCCTGCTGGCTGGACTGGAAGTTGTTCACGTCGATCTCGCGCGCCGCGACGACGTAGTCGCGGGTGACCCCGTCCGAGTTGGTGTACCGGTCGACGGAGAGCTGCTTGGCGAAGCCGTAGAAGTTCCGCAGCTGC
>CAZIIX010000073.1:0-10218 GCA_964539345.1 uncultured Actinomycetes bacterium
GTCGACGACCGGGTGGAGCGGGCGGACACCGCTGGGGCCGACACCGCTGTGGGTGTCTGAGCGCGTCACCAAGACCGCGCTCGCCCACCCACAACGCTGCGCGCTACAGCGCCATCCCGCCGTTGACATCGAGAACGTGGCCGGTGACGAAGGCCGCGTCATCGGAGCACAGGAACGCGACCGCTCCGGCGATGTCCTCGGGCTCGCCGGCGCGGCCCAACGGGTTCGCCTCCATCAGCTGCTCACGCGCCGCGGCCGGCATCGCGTCCGTCATGGCGCTGCGGACAAAGCCGGGCCGGATGCCGTTGACCGTGGTGTCGAAGCGCGCGAGTTCGAGCGCACCGGAGCGGACCAGCCCGACCACTCCGGCCTTCGCCGCGATGTAGTTCATCTGACCGAGGTTGCCGGCCTTGGCCACCACGGAGGAGATCAGCACGACCCTGCCGGGCCCGTCGCCGCGCAACCACGGAGCGCTGGCGCGCAGACCGTTGAACATCCCGGTCAGGTTCACCCCGATGACCGCGTCCCAGTCGTCATCGCTGAGCTTGTGGAACATCCGATCCCGGGTGATGCCGGCGTTGCCGACGAACGTGTCGAGGCCGCCCATCGCCTCGGCGGCCCGTCCGACCGCGTCGGTGAGCCGCCCGCGGTCGGTGACGTCGCAGCCGAAACCATGTACGTCGGCGCCGGTGTCCGCGGCGATGGTGGCAGCGGTCCGATCGGCGGCATCGCCGTTGACGTCGAGGATCGCGACCGCGAGGCCCTCGCGCGCGAGACGCGTGGCGATGGCGGCGCCGATCCCCTGCGCGCCGCCGGTGACGATCGCCCGGGACACGCTGTAGGTCATCGGCTGTCTCCTGTCCAGCGGGCGGCGCGGTTCGCCGTCCTCAATCTGAGAGATGAGTCAGCTCTTATTTTGACGGCCAGCGAGGCCACCGTCAAGCCCCGAAAAATTTCTCCGGACAGCCTTGACAATCGTCCGGGACCCCCGAATTATGTGACCTGAACCACCTCTCATAATCGACGAGGCTACGGAGATCGGAGTTCTCATGCGAGTACGCAAGTCGGCGGTGCGGGGTAGCGCAATCACGGCGGTCCTCGCCGCTGCGCTGCTCGTCGTCTCCGCCTGTGGCAGCAGCGGAGATGACGGCGCTGCGAGCGAATCGGGCGCCACACCGAGCGGCAACAGCAGCGCCCAGGCGCCGGCGGAATCGGCGGCCGGCAGCACTGATGCCGGGCCGTCGGAATCGGCCGACGACAGCGAGCAGCAACCCGCCGACACGGGCGGCGAATCGGCTGCCGAGTCGGGTGCCGTGAGTGACGGCACTCCGGTCAAGGTGGGCATGATCTACGGCAAGACCGGTGCGCTGGCCTCCTACGGCGCGCAGTACAAGGCCGGATTCGAGGCGGGCCTGAAGGACGTCACCGACGGCACCGGCGCGATCGACGGCCACCCGATCGAGGTCGTCTGGAAGGACGCCGCGGGCGATCCGCAGAAGGCCAGCAGCGAGTTCACGACGCTGGTGGGCGACGGCTATCAGATCATCGCCGGGCCGTCCAGCTCCGGCGTGGCGGTCCAACTGGCCCCGCTGGCCGAGCAGAACAAGGTGCTGTTCATCTCCGGGCCGGCCGCCACCGACGCGATCACCGGCATCAACAAGTACACGTTCCGTTCCGGACGACAGACCTACCAGGACGTCAAGACGGCCGCGGCGATCGTCGGCGACATCAAGGGCAAGAAGGTGACGGTGTTCGCGCAGGACTACGCGTTCGGCACCGCCAACGTCGATGCCGTCAAGTCGGTGCTCGGGGGTGCCGGCGCCACGGTCGACAGCATCCTGGCACCGCTGTCGGCGAAGGACTTCACCCCGTACGCCGCGCAGATCAAGCAGGCGGCGCCGGACCTGCTGTTCGTCGCCTGGGCCGGCGATACCACGCAGAACATGTGGCAGACCCTCGACCAGCAGGGCGTCTTCGAAACCACCAAGGTCGTCACCGGACTGGCCGATCAGGCATCGTTCGCGTCCTACGGTGACGCGGCGAGCAAGGTCGACTTCCTGTCGTACTACTTCCCGGCCGCGCCGGACACCGACGTCAACACATCCATGGTCGACGACATCAAGGCCGCCGGCGGCACCCCCGACCTGTTCAGCCCGGACGGCTACGTCGCGGCGCAGATGATTGCGCAGGCCATCAGCGCCGGCAGCCCGGACGACGTCGAGAAGATGATCGGCGCGCTCGAGGGGTGGACGTTCCAGGCCCCGAAGGGTGAGCAGACGATCCGGGCGGAGGACCATGCGATGATCCAGCCGGAATACATCGCGCACCTGAACAAGTCCGGCGACGGCTACACGCCGGAACTGGTGAGCACGGTCCCCGCCGACGACCTCACCCCGCCGGTGGGTTACGGCCAGTAGGCCGCGGAACAGCGAATGGATACGACGATGACGGCTCCGCCGGTGCTGCAGACGAGGAGCCTGGGGTGCACGATCGGCGGGGCCGTCATCGTCAGCGATGTCGACCTGAGCATCGAACGGGGCGAACTGCTCGGCATCATCGGGCCCAACGGGGCGGGCAAGACCAGCCTGCTCAACCTGTTGTCCGGGATCCTGCCGGCGACCTCCGGCACGGTGACCCTGGAGGGGCGCGACATCACCGGCTGGCCGGCCTACCGCCGCGCGCGACTGGGACTCGGCCGGACGTTCCAGACCTCGAACGTGTTCCCGGCGCTGCCGGTCGCCGAGAACGTGCGCCTCGCCGCCCAGGCACACATGGGCGGCAACCTCCGGCTGTGGCGGCTGACCAGCAGGCTCACCGATGCCACGCACCGGGTCGACCACGCGCTGGAGTCGGTCGGGCTGGCCGCCCGCGCGGGCGAGATCGCCGGTCTGCTCTCCCACGGGGACCGGCGCAAACTCGAGCTGGCCATCCTGCTCGCCGGCGAGCCCAGCGTCATCCTGCTCGACGAACCCATGGCGGGCATGAACACCGAGGACGTCCCGGAGCTGACATCGCTGATCGCGCAGGTGCACCGGGAACACGAGGCGACCGTCGTGATGATCGAGCACCACATGGACGTCGTCCTCGAACTCGCGCAGCGGATCGTCGTCATGCACCGTGGCGAACTCCTCGTCAGCGGCACGCCGGAGCAGGTCATGGCCGACACCACCGTCCAGCAGGCCTACCTGGGGAGTGGACTGTGACCGTCGCCGACGCGCCCGAGCCACTGCTGGAACTCTCCGATGTGCACGTCACCATCGGCGGCTCGCACATCCTGCAAGGGGTGAGCCTGACCGTCCCGGAACGCGGGGTGACCGCCCTGCTCGGCCGCAACGGCGTCGGCAAGACGACCACGCTGCGCGCCACCATCGGCCTCGCGCCCGCCACCGGCACCATCACGTTCGACGGCCGGACCATCCGCGGCGTCCCGACGCACCGCGTGATCCGGCGCGGCATCGGCTACGTGCCGGAGGATCGCGAGGTGTTCGCCGGCCTGACCGTCGCCGAGAACCTGCGGTTGGCCGAGCGGAGCGCCGATCCGCGCTACTCCCTCGTCTACGAACTGTTCCCGGAACTGCGCCAGCGCGCCCGGCAGGCGGCCGGGACCCTCTCCGGCGGCCAGCAGCAGATGGTGGCGTTGGCCCGCGGACTGATCAATCCGAACAGACTGCTGCTGGTCGACGAACCCACGAAGGGCCTCGCGCCGCTGCTGGTCACCGAGGTCGCCGAGGCGCTGGAGCGTGTCGCCGAGACGATTCCCGTCCTGCTGGTGGAGCAGAACCTTCCGGTGGTGCGTCGGCTGGCCAGCCGGGTGGTGGTGATGTCGCCGGGCCGGGTCGCCTACGCCGGTTCGGCTGCCATCCTGGACGACGCCGAGGCCATGCGGGCCCACCTCGGGGTCGCCTCGACGAAGGGATCCGCGTGATGTCCGTCGTCGTGCTGCTTGCCGTCACCGGGATCGGTTTGGGCGCACTGTATTTCCTGGTCGCCTCCGGGCTGTCGCTGATCTTCGGGCTGATGCGGGTGCTCAACTTCGCGCACGGAGCGTTCCTCGTCCTCGGCGCCTACGCCGGCTACCAGGTGGGCGCGCTGCTCGGCAGCGACGCCGGCGGGGTCGGCACCGGGCTGTTCGTCCTCGCCGTCGCCGCGTCCCTGGTGGTGGGAGGACTCGTCGGCGCGTTGACCGAGCTGCTGCTCATCCGTCCGCTGTACCGTCGCGAGATCGACCAGGTCCTCGTCACGGTCGGCCTGGCGCTGGCCATCGGGGCGCTCGTACTCGGTCTGGCCGGTGCCGACCCGATCGCGTTCCCGGCGCCGCGCTGGACCCGCGAGGTGACCATGATCGGCGGGGCGGCGATCCCGAACAGCCGGTTCCTGGCGATCGCGGCGGCGTGCGTGGTGTTCCTGCTGCTGGTGGGCTTCCTGCGCTACACCAGGCTGGGCCTGATCGTCCGGGCGGGCGTGGAGAACCGGCACATGGTCACCGCGTTGGGCATCGACGTGCATCGCACGTTCACGTTCGTGTTCGCCGTCGGCGGCGCTGCCGCGGGCCTGGGAGGGGCGCTCACCGGTGTCTTCTACGGGTCGATCACGCCGAGCCTCGGTTCGTCATTGCTGATCTTCGCGTTCATCGTGGTGATCATCGGCGGGCTCGGCTCGATCGGCGGGTCGGCACTGGCCGCGCTGATCGTCGGCCTGCTGCAGCAATTCGCGAACTACTACACCGCCAACGGGATCGGTGATCTGCTGGTCGTCCTGCTGCTCGCGGTCGTCCTGCTCACCCGCCCCGGTGGTCTGATGGGACGGCCGATATGAGTTCACTCGACCCCCGCGACGCGCTGCGCACGGACGATGCGGCCCTCGCCGACGGCCCGGAGGCCGTCTCGGACAATGTGGTGCGCACGCGATCCCGCCGTCCCGGGCTGCGCGGCGGCACCTGGGCCGTCGGTCTCATCGCCGTGCTCGCCGTGCTGCCGCTGATCGATATCGGGACGGCGGGAATCCTGCCCGGCACCTTGTCGTCACCGGGGAGCCTGAACCTGCTGGGGCTGTGTCTGCTGTTCGCCGCACTGGCGCTGACCTACGATCTGTTGTTCGGCTTCACCGGGCTGCTGTCGTTCGGCCACGCGCTGTTCTTCGCGATCGGGACCTACACCGCCGAGATCGGCATGCAGCACCTGGGCCTGACCCTGGTGCCGGCCACGATCTTCGCGCTGCTGATCGGACTGGTCTGCTCGCTGGTGGTCGGCGCGATCAGCCTGCGCGTCGGCGGCATCGCCTTCGCCATGGTGACATTGGCGTTCGCGCAGGCGGGTTCGATCATCGTCAACCAGAATCCCGGCGGCCTGACCGGCGGCGAGCTCGGGGAGTCGCTCTCGTTCGACCAGGTGCCGGACTTCTTCCTCGGGGTCGTCAACACCAAGAACCTGTACTGGCTCGCGCTCGGGCTGCTGGTGGTCGTCTACGCGATCGTCGCGTTCGCGACCCGCTCGGCGCCGGGCCGCATCTGGGTGGCGATCCGGGAGAACGAGCTGCGGGTACAGATCCTCGGACTGCGGCCGTACTCGTTCAAACTGATGGCGTTCGCCCTGGCCTCGGTCCTGGCCGCGGGATGCGGTGTCGTCTACCTGCTGTTCGTCGGCGGCGCGAACCCGTCCATCACCACGCCGGACTTCACCCTGTCGCTGCTCGTGATGGTCGTGCTCGGCGGTGCGGGATGCCGGTGGGGCGCGGCCCTCGGCGGCGCGCTCTACAGCTACCTCAGCCAGCGGCTGCCCGCCCTCGCATCGTCCGACGCCATCGCCGGACTCCCGGCCCCGCTGCGGGTCCCACTGTCCGAGCCGCTGTTCATCCTGGGCACCCTGTTCGTGCTCGTCATCCTGTTCCTGCCCGGCGGGATCGCCGGCACGGTGGCGCGGGTCCGGCATGCCGATGTGCGGGCCATCCTGGGCAGGTCGTTGACGTTCACGCGACCGTCTGGCCAGGCCGCACCGACCGGCGATGACGAGGTTCCGCGATGACCGGCAGCGCCGGGCGGACCGGCGAGCACACGATCGGGCGGTGGATCACCGACCGCGGCAGGGTCACGCCGCGCCGGATCGCCATCGACGGAGTCGCCGGTGAACTCAGCTACGGCGAACTCGCCTCGCGCGCCGCCGTTCTGGCCGGCCGGTTGCACGCTGCCGGTGCCCGTCGCGGGGACCGCATCGCCACCCTGTGCGGGAACAGTGCGGACCAGGTGGTGCTGTTCTTCGCCTGCGCGAACGCGGGCCTCGTGGTGGCGCCGCTGAACTGGCGGCTCACCCCGGCGGAGCTCGCCTACCAGGTCGACGACTGCGCCCCGCTTCTGGTGGCCGTCGACGCGCAGCACGCCGGCCTGGCCGAGGCGGCGGTCGCAGCCGCGCACCGCGACCCGCCCCGCGTGCCACTGGGGGCCGCCGGCATCGAGACGGCCGTCCCGCTGATCGGCCGGGCCGGCGGCCACGCGGGGGAGCCCGGCGATGTCCGGGACGACGATCCACTGCTGCTGATCTACACCTCGGGCACCACCGGCCGCCCGAAGGGCGCGCTGCTCAGCCACGCCAACTGCTTCTGGACGAACCTGTCCCTCGAGCTGATGACCGGGATGTCCGGCGATGACGTCGTTCTCGCGCTGTTGCCACAATTCCACGTCGGCGGATGGAACGTGCAACCGCTGCTGGCCTGGTGGTCCGGGGCGAGGGTCGTCATGCCGGCCGGGTTCGACCCGGCGGAGACGCTGCGGCTGATCGCGGAGAAGCGGGTGACCACCATGATGGGAGTGCCGGCAACCTACCAGTTCCTCGCCGAGCACCCGCTTTTCGCGGCAACGGACCTGTCGAGCCTGCGGCTCGCGATCGTGGGGGGAGCACCGATGCCGGAGTCGTTGTTACACACCTGGATCGGCCGGGGCGTGCGGCTGACGCAGGGCTACGGGCTGACCGAGGCGGCACCGAACGTGCTCTGCCTCCCGCCGGAGGACGCCACCGCACGCCTCGGCTGGGCGGGCAAACCGTACCCGCACGTGCAGACGGCCCTGGCCGGGCCGGAGCCGGGAACGCTGCTCGACGGCGCCGGGGTGGGCGAGCTGCTGGTACGCGGGCCGAACGTGTTCCCGGGCTACCACGGCATGCCGGAGGCCAGCGCCGACGCGCTGCGCGACGGATGGCTGCACACCGGAGACATCGCCGAGCGGGACGCCGAGGGCTACTACCGGCTGCGTGGCAGGCTCAAGGACCTGTACGTCTCCGGCGGGGAGAACGTGTATCCGGCGGAGGTGGAATCGGCGCTGACCGCGCATCCGGACATCGTCGAGGCCGCCGTCATAGGCGTCCCGCACCCGCGCTGGGGCGAGGCCGGCCATGCCGTGGTCGTCCGGCGGGCGGGCAGCGCGCTCGACACGGACGCCGTCCGCGCGTTCTGCCGGCAGCGGCTGGCCGGATACAAGGTGCCGGCCACCGTCGACTTCACCGATGCCCTCCCCCGTTCCGGAGTGGGGAAGATAGACAAGACACGATTGCGACACCTCCATCGACAGACGGGCGACGAGACATGACGGGCCGTACGCCACGCACCTCGCGCGGAGCCAGGACCAGGCAGCGATTGCTGGAGGCCGCCGAGACGATCTTCGCCGAGTTCGGCTACCACGACGCGTCGATCGTCAAGATCACCCAGGAGGCGGAGGTCGCGCAGGGAACGTTCTACCAGTACTTCGACGGCAAGCGACAGGTCTTCGACGAATTGGTGGAGGACCTCAACCGGCGCGTCCGCCACGCCATGGCCACCGCCTCCAGGTCGGGCACCAGCCGTGCCGAGGCAGAACGGTTGGGCTTCGCCGCCTTCTTCCGGTTCACCGCCGAACACCCGGCGCTGTACCGGATCATCCGGCAGGCCGAGTTCGTGTCGCCGCAGGCGCTGCACCTGCACTACGACCGCATCGTCTCCGGATACGTCGCCGGCCTGCAACAGGCCATGGACAACGACGAGATCGCCGCCATGGACCCGGTTGTCGCCGCCTGGGCGTTGACGGGCATCGGCGAGATGATCGGGATGCGATGGGTGCTGTGGGGCGATTCCAACGAGGTCCCCGCGGACGTGTTCGAGCAGGTGATCACCCTGGTCCATCGGGCTCTCGGCATCGCCGAGCCCACGGCGGCACGCCCCGAGCCGGGTCCCCGGGACGCGTGATGACGGCATCGGTGCACATCTCGGCGACGGCGGGATACCTGCCCGACGAGGTCGTCACGTCCGCGTCGATCGCGGCGGCCTCCGGCATCCCGGAATCGGTGATCGTCGACCGGTTCGGGCTGACCGGCCGGCACCTCGCCGCGGCGGACGAGCACGTCTGCGACATGGCGGTCGCCGCCGGGCGCACCCTGTTCGACGAGTCCGGCATCGACCCCGCGACCATTGACGTCGTCGTCTATTTCGGCTCGCAGTGGAAGGAGTACCCGGTCTGGCAGGCGGCGCCGCTGATCGCGCACCGACTGGGGTGCGCAGGGGCATTCGCCCTCGAACTGGACTACGTGTCGTGCGGATCGCCGGTCGCCGCGCGCATCGTGCGCGACATGCTGGTCGCCGAGCCGGACATCAGCCGCGTCCTGATGGTCGGCGCGAGCAGGGAGACGCGACTGATCGACCCGCAGAACCGACGGATCCGCTTCGCGCTCGACTTCGGCGACGGCGCCGTGGCGGCGTTGGTCACTCGGGACGCGTCCGCGGGATACGCCACCATCCTCGGTTCGCACGCCATCTCGGACGGCTCGTACTCGCTGCACGTGAAGATGCCGATCGGCGGAAGCGTGCAGCCGCTACCCGGGCCGGGGGACCGCACCGCGACCGGGGGCCCGTATCGTCCGCAGCTCGATGTCGACGACCTTGACACGATGAAGCAGCGGCTCAACGCCGACAGCCTCCCCGCCTTCATCGCCGCCGCCGAGGGCGCCGTGAAACGCTCCGGGCTGACGATCGATGACGTCGACTTCGTCTGCCCCATCCATCTCAAGCGCAGCATGCACCGTGCTCTGCTGGACGAACTCGGCGTCGACGAGTCCCGGTCGATCTACCTGTCCGACACCGGTCACATGAGCGGTGTGGACCCGCTGTTCGCCCTCGACCGGGCCCACCGCGAGGGTCGGCTGACGCCCGGCTCGGTGTGCCTGCTCCTCGCCGCCGGCACCGGGTACACCTGGGCCGCCACCTGTCTGAGGATCGGGGGAGGAGTATGAGTAGCGGGACGCCGGCGCACGCCGAGCAGCCGTACGGCACGGTCGATGTCGCGGTCCGTGGCGGGATGTTGCGCGTGGGCCGGTGGGGGACCGATGGCCCGGCGGTGCTGGCACTGCACGGCGTGACGGCCAACCACCTGTGCTGGGCACCGACCGCGCGTCGGCTCGCCCGGTTCCGGGTGCTCGCGCCCGACCTGCGGGGCCGCGGCCGATCCGGCGACCTCCCCGGGCCATACGGCATGGCGGTCCATGCCGCCGACGCGATTGCGGTCCTGGACGCGCTCGGGGTGGCTCGCGCGATCGTGGTGGGCCATTCGATGGGTGGCTTCGCGGCACTGTCGCTCGCCCACCTGCACCCGGACCGCGTCGCCGGACTCGTCCTGGTCGACGGAGGTCCGCCGCTGGCGCTTCCGGCGACGGGCGACCCCGACGCTGCCCTGGAATCGGTGATAGGGCCTGCGGCACAACGATTGTCCGCGACGTTCCGCAGTCGCGAGGCGGCGGTGGCACCGTGGCGGGACCATCCGGCCATGGCCGAGTGGAACGACGACATCCGCCGCTACGTCGAGTACGACCTGACCGGCACCGCACCGCGGCTGCGGTCCTCCTGCTCGCTGGCCGCCGTGCGCGGCGACACCGTCGACCTGGCCACCGGGACCACACTGCGCGACGCGTTGACGCTGCTGACCGAGGCGGCGCGCCCGGTTCCGCTGCTGCGTGCGCCGGCGGGCCTGCTGGGCGAACCCGGCGGCCTGTACGACCCGGACACGGTCGCCACGTGGCAGCAGCACTTCCCGGCGCTGCGGGTCACGACGGTCGACGACACGAACCACTACACGATCCTGCTCGGACCGACCGGCGCGGACGCCGTGGCCGCGACGATCCGGCAGGTGGCGGGCGGGCAGGTGACGACGAACAGGCAAGGGGTGCGGGAATGACGGAGGAATCGCTGGCCGGACGTCGCGCGCTGGTG
>CAZIIX010000074.1:0-9935 GCA_964539345.1 uncultured Actinomycetes bacterium
GCCGCCGTGCTACACGGTCCCGGGATCGTGTGACGGGCACGAAGCGGCTACTGATCGCCGAGTTGCCGTAGAACCTCGACCAACTGTCCACTGATCTCGTCGAGCCGTCGACGCGGGATGGTCAATGGGTGCTGGGACTGTCGAGTTCCAGGATCACCGAGAGCGCGTCCTGAACCTGTCTGACTGTGGGCTGGTCCACGTGCCCGATCCGACGCACGAGGCGGGAGGAGACGACCGCCCTGACCGCGCGGCAGATCGCGCGGCTTGGACGGTCCAGTCCCGCCTCCGGCCCCACGTCGACCCGGAGTGCTGATGGTGCCCGTGAGCTCGACACTGGCACCACGATGATCAACTCGTGAGGCGTGCCCGTCGTCAATTGGTCACTGGATACGACGACGGCGGGTCGGGTCTTGCCTGGTTCGCCCGCCCGGCCTGCGCCCAAAGCGACGAGCCAGACGTCTCCGCGGCGGGGAGCTTCAGTCAATGCCGTCGCCGGCTATCCGGTCCCAGTCGTCAAGCTCGGCCTGCACATCGACGTTCTGCATGTCGCGGCTGGTGGCCTCCTGTTCGGAGCGCCACATGGCTTCGCGGCGCCGTTCCTCGGCGATCTCAGCGAGCAGTGCAGCCAACGAGACACCGCGTGCGCGAGCTTGTGCCGCGAGCGCGTCATGCGTCGCGCGGCTCACCCTGATCGTGCTGGTCTGCGCAGCCATGTCGTCAAGTCTAGCGCGGAATCATGTCGACATTCTGCGTGGATTTGGTCGACCGGGCCGGTAGCCGGGCACGGCACGACCCCGTGCAACCATCCGCCCCTCCCCGCCCGTCTGCGGATAGAGTGCCGGTAATCGACGCCCCGCCGTACCGCCGCCGTCAAAGGGGGAGGCAGATCGTGTTCAGGTCCACCGTTGGCCGCCGCACCGCACGCCGCCGCCCGGGGACCGCGTCCGCGCTGGCTGCGATGGTCGCCCCCGTCGCTCTCCTGCTCGTTCTCACCGTGGCCGGGTGCGGCTCGCCGGGATCGGCGGGCCCCGGAACCGGCGATGACGGTGGCTCCGCCTCCACCCCGTCCGGCGACGGTGTGCGCGACGACCTGGCCGGGCGTTCGTTCGAGTCCGCCGAGGGTGTGCTGGTGACCGATGCGCCGATCACGATCGCGTTCGGCAAGGGCGCCACGGTGAGCGCATACGGCGGCTGCAACCACTTCGGCGGCACGGCCGTCTGGGACGGCGACGTCGTCACCGTCACGGACATGATGGGCACCGAGATGGGATGCGACTCCGGGCTGATGGGCCAGGACCAGTGGCTCACCGGCTGGCTCGGCGCCGGGGTTACCGTCGCCCTGGACGGCGACCATCTCACCCTGACCGGCGGCGATACCACGCTGACGCTCACGGACAGCAGCGTCGTGCACCCGGATCGGCCTCTGGAGGGGACCCTGTGGCGTCTCGACGGGATCATCTCCGGTGCGGGGGACTCGGCGTCCGTCTCGTCGGTGCCGCAGGACATCTCGCCGACGATGCAGATCGTCGCGGGGCGGATGTCGTTCAACGACGGGGTCAACGAGTACATGGCGCCGGTCGACACGGACGAAGCCCTGGAGATCGACGAGCATACGGTGCGGGTGCCGGGCGAGGTGGCGGGCAGCGCCGTGGGATGCGCGGATGGCGAGGTCTGCGGTGTCGACATGTCCGTGCTGGGCAGCGATTTCGACTACGTCATCGATGCGGACCGGCTCACCGTCACCGGTACCGGCACGACCGCCGGGCACGGGCTGATCTTCGTCGCCGATGACGAGGCCTCCGCGACGCCGACGTCCGGGAGCTGATTGCGACTCGGGGCCCAAGCTCTTTGGCCCGGCGCTCGGCCGCTGGGCTCGGTGCCCGGCGCGGCGCCGTCCCGATGGCGTCGACCGTGGGTGCCGAGGGCTGCCTGCGATCAACGGCCCGTGCCGTCTGAGCACAGTTGGTCTGCTCCGAGCACACTGCATGCTTGTTGCTCAGGGCTGACAAACTGTGCTCAGATCCTCGAGGGCGAGACGACGAGGCTCGGGGTTCAGTCGGCGATGCCGAGCAGCGCCCCCATGTCGTGGCGCAGCGCAGTGAGGTCGTCCGCGGCCCGCGTGCGCGCCGAGTCGAGATCCGCGTCCTTGCCGACCGGCGCGACGACCTCGAGGTAGCACTTGAGCTTCGGCTCGGTGCCGGACGGGCGCACCACCGCGCGGCAACGGTCGGTGCGCACGATCACCGCGTCGGTGCGCGGCAGCACATCGGTCACTTCCGTCACCGCCTGACCGGCCAGGGTCTCCGGCGGCGTCGCTCGTAGCCGCGCCATCGCGCCGACGATCACCTGCCGATCGTCGACGCGCAGCGAGATCTGGTCGGTGATATGCAGCCCGTGCGCCCGGGCCAGGTCGTCCAGCGCGCCTTGCAGCGACCGACCCTCGGCCTTGAGCGTCGCGGTCAGGTCGCACATCAGCATGGCGGCGGAGATGCCGTCCTTGTCGCGCACCGCATCGGGGTCGACGCAGTGCCCGAGGGCCTCCTCGTAGCCGTACACCAGCCCGGTGCCGGCCCCGTCGCCGGCGCGCACGATCCACTTGAATCCAGTCAGCGTCTCGTCGTACCGGGCATGGTGCGCAGCAGCGATATGACGCAGCAACTCGGACGAGACGATCGTGGTCGCCACCAGCGGATCCGGATGCGCGGAGCGGTCCAGCGTCGCCAGCACATGCTCGCCCAGCAGCGCCCCGGTCTCGTCGCCGCGCAGCATCCGCCACGATCCGTCCGGCAGCGGCACACCGATCGCGCAGCGGTCCGCGTCCGGGTCGTTGGCGATCGCGATGTCGGCGCCCACCCGCTGCGCGAGCGCCAGCAGCAGGTCGGTCGCGCCGGGTTCCTCCGGGTTGGGGAACGACACCGTCGGGAAGTCCGGGTCGGGCGCGGCCTGCTCGGCCACCAAGTGAATGTCGGAGAACCCCGCCTGCCCCAGCGCCTCGACCAGGGTGCCGGCGCCGACACCGTGCATGGCGGTGGCGGCCACCCGGATCGCGCGTGCCCGGCCGCGCGGCAGCGACGCGACGCGGTCGAGGTAGTCCTGCACGAGGTTCGCGGGCCAGGGCTCGGGGCCGCCCGTGGCGTCGATCGATACGGCGGCCGGTGCCGCGGCGATGGCCGCCTCGATCTCGGCGTCGACGGGGGAGACGAGTTGCGCCCCGCCCTGCAGGTACACCTTCAACCCGTTGTCGGCGGGCGGATTGTGCGATGCGGTGACCTGCAGCGCTGCCGCCGCGTCCAGCCGGCGCACCGCGAATGCGGTGATCGGCGTCGGCAGCGGGCCGGGGGCGAGCAGCGCGGTGAAGCCTGCCGCGGCCAGCACGCGCGCCGCGTCGGTGGCGAACTCGCGGGAGCGATGACGAGCGTCGTGGCCGATCACCACGGTCCGCCCGGTGCCGCCGTGGGCGGTCAGGTATGCGGCGATGCCCGCGGCGGCCCGACGCACGACGGCGAGGTTCATCCCGGCCGGCCCGGCGCGCAGCGGGCCGCGCAGCCCGGCGGTGCCGAAGGTCAGCGGGTCTCCCATGCGGGCCGCGAGCTCCGCAGCCGCATCGGCATCGCCGGCCCGCCCGGCCTGGCCGTTGGTCTCGCGTGCGCCTTGGCCACCGGCCTTCCGGTCGGCCTCCCGGCCGTCCTCGCCCAGCGCTGCTACCAGTAGCTGCTGCAGCTCCGCGCGGTCGGTCCCGGACGGATCGTCGGCGATCCAGCGCATCGCGGCCGTGCGGAGCTCGGCCGGAACCCCCGTCATGCCCGACTCACCAGCTCGGCGAGCAGCGAGCCCATCGCCGTCGCCGAGGCCTGACCGGCGGCGAGCACTTCGGCGTGGTCGAGCGGCTCACCGGTCATCCCGGCGGCGAGGTTGGTGACCATCGACAGGCCGAAGACCTCGGCCCCGGCCTCGCGCGCCGCGATCGCCTCGAGCACTGTCGACATGCCGACCAGGTCGGCGCCCATACCGCGCAGCATGCGGATCTCGGCGGGGGTTTCGTAGTGCGGGCCCGGTAGTTGCGCGTACACGCCCTCGGTCAGCGACGGCTCGATCTCGCGGGCCAGCCCACGCAGCCGCGGCGAGTACAGGTCGGTGAGGTCGACGAAGTTCGCGCCGGTGATCGGCGAGGTCGCGGTCAGGTTGAGGTGGTCGGAGATCAGCACCGGCTGGCCGGGGGAGTACTCGGCGCGTAGCCCGCCGGCGGCGTTGGTGAGGATGACCAGCCGTGCCCCGGCGGCCACGGCGGTGCGCACCCCGTGCACCACGGCGGCGACCCCGCGCCCCTCGTAGAAGTGGGTGCGGCCCAGCAGCGCCAGCACCCGCTTGTCACCGACCGCGATGGACAGCGCCCGGCCGGAGTGGCCGGCCACGGCGGGGGCGGCGAATCCGGGGAGCGAATCGACGGGTAGTTCTGCCGACGGGGTGCCGAGTTGTTCGGCGGCGGGGGCCCATCCGGAACCCATGACGATGGCCACGTCGTGGCGGATCGTGCCGGTGGCGGATGCGAGGGCGGCGGCGGCGCGGGAGGCGGCCTCCGCGGGGTCGGACAGCGGGTCGTGGTCAACGGTGTCGGAGGACATGTAGTGAGCCTAATCGGTCATTCGGCCCCCGTCTTGCACGGTGCGGCCAGATTAAATCGCGGTTTCATCGAACTCTCATCGCTCCGCCTAGCATCGCCACGGCGCTCCGCCTGGCGGCCGATCGGTCGGTGATCGGTCGCGTTCGGGTCGCGCTACGAACAACGATGGAGGGCTGGGCATGCGGAACGAGCGGGCACGGAACATGACGTCGGTGCGACGTTGCGACGGGGGGCGGCGCGCGCTGACCAGGGCAACCGCCGCGCTCGCGGCCGCGGTGATGGTGATCGCGCTGACCGGCTGCTCCGACGACTCGGCCGCCGACACGAACGGCAGTGCCGCAACGGGGATCTCGGACGCGAATGGCAGTGCGGCACCGGCCGTCTCGGGAGCCACGGGCGGAACGACACCGTCGACCGGTGACGACGACACCGCCGCGCCCGACGCCGCCGCGCCCGACACCGACCCGTCCGCGGCCGGGCCGGCCGCTGGTGGTACGAACCAGACCGACCATGCGGTGTTCGCCGGTATCCCCGTCATCGACGGCGAGACCGCCTACGACCGGTCCGGCACGAAGACCGACGGCAGGACCGACTGGGCGAGCATCGGTGTCAAGACCGGACTTGCCACGCTGGAGGCGGCCGACCAGGTACGCGACGGCGTCACCGCCGCGGGCCTGACCGAGCTGAGCTGGGCGGCCTCGGAGACCGGCGACGGACAGGCGCAGGTCCGAGCGCTCTATGACCACGGCGAGGTGCTGCTCAAGCTCGAGGTCGACCCGGACGGCGGCGTCGGCTACGAAGCGATCGAGATGCCGGCCGGGTCGTTCGCGGAGCGGGAGTTCGCCTGCCAGGCGTTACGGAAGGTCTCCGTGGAAGCGACGACCGGCCTGATGCTCACGCCGATCGTCACCGGGAAGCCCGTCACCAGCGACGCGGTTGCCTTCGCGTTCGCCTACGCCGACCCGGCCGCGAGCCTGGCCCCGGGGGATGTGGCGGACGCGCTCGCCGCGCTGCGTGACGCAGCCAGCGGCACCGTCGGCCTCGACGCCGGCGAGATGCAGCGCGGCTCGGCCGCAGCGGATGCGGTCGAGTCCGCGGGGGCGGCACTGGACGCGGCGACCAGCGAGTTCTGCGCCGCCTGACCGGCCCTCACCGGCCAACGCGCGTCGATCGCCGACAGGATCTGACACGCCAGTCGCCCCGGCCGACCGCGCGGCGAGTGGCACGTATGGCACCAGCGCTGGTCGGCGGACCGCTTCCGGACTGAGGTGGCACTACAACTGCAGGTGAAGACGTAGCGCATCGTCCACGTGCGCCATGACGTCCGCGGAGGCCCGGCCGAGGACCGCCCCGATCCGCTCGACGGCGACGGAGCGGACCTGCTCGGCCTGGGCTTTCGAATCCTGCCGAAGACCGGTCTCGGCGGCGGGGAGCAATGCCTGGAACGGAAGGATTCGCTCGATGTTGCTGGTGACCGGCACGACAGCGACGACCCCGCGGCCGAGCCGCGACGCCGTCGAGTTCGCCCGGTCGTTGCTGACAATCACTGCCGGGCGACGGTTGTTGGCCTCGCTGCCGCGCACAGGGTCCAGGTCGACGAGCCGGATCTCACCGCGCAGCATCAGCGAGCCCGTCGGCGGCGGTCACGTCCCACGCCGCGTGGTCACCTGATTCCTCCCACTCCCGCCAGGCAACCTCGTAATCCTGCTCCAAGTCGGGAACCCGCAACATGCGCACGGCGTGCCGCAGCGCGGCCGACCTCGAGGGGAGTCCGGCCGTGCGGGCGTACGCGTCCAGGACGGCGACATCCTCCGCGGGCAGGCTGACACTGAGTTTCATACGGTGATGCTACCGCAGTACTACTCCGATGCGACCGTTAGAGCTGTAGTCCATTTCGGCGCATCACCGAACAGGCCCGGTCGGGTGAATAGCCTGAGCGCTCCTGATGGAACGGCAGCGGGATCAGCGCCGCGACTGCGGGGTCAGGACATGGACGGCGGGCACGAATCGCGTGAAGTCGGCGGCGTTGCCGGTAGCGACATGCTCGATACCGTGGGTGAGCATGGTCGCGACCACGTTGGCATCGTGGATCTGCTTACCGCGGCAATCGGTATCGCCGACCAATTCGATGAGCTTGCGGTGAACCGCTCCAGTCTCGTCGAGGAGCGTCATCCTGGTGGTGAAGGCCGCGATGTTGGCGATCGCGTCTGCCACTTCCAGGTCTAGCCCGTTGGCGGATCGGGGCCGGGTCGCCACGACCAAGTACTCGCGGAAGATCTGGCCGCTGGCGTATAGCGTGATGCCGAGCTGGGGCCACGTGTGAAGGGTGTAGAGGCACGCGTCGTGATCGGCGCGTGCCTCGTCGGTGGCAGCGAGCAGCACGTTGGTGTCGATGAAGGTGCGGTCCACATCGGCCAGCATGGCCGGGAGCTCTCCGGTGGCGGTCACGGTCACCGCCCGTCGGCGTCGTCGGCGTAGATCTCCTCGCGTGACCATGACGAGGTGCGGCCGGCTCGTACGGTTACCAGGTTGAGCGGCGGCAGCGCCCGAGCCGACGGCCTGTCCGCGGCCGCGGCCTGCAGGATTTCACGCACTTCCTCCTGGACGGAATGCCCATGCCGCATCGCACGCTCGCGCAGGCCCGCCATGACGGGTTCCGACACATTTCGCACATGAAGAGCAGGCATAAGGTAATGATACCGCTACCGCTAGCGATACCGCTACCGAATTGAACCCTGGATCCTTGGCGGGACAGTGGTGTGGTCTACTGCCGGAAAATGATCGTTACCGAGCCAACCCCGGACTGGTCCGGAGGTGCGTCATGTCACGCGCTGAAGCTCGAGTGGTGCGCCGCACTGCGGGTCAGCTGAGGGTGAGGGCGACTCGTGATCGGTCGATGAGGTGCGGGTCGTGGCTGGCGACGAGGACCCCGGTCCCGGAGGCGGCGAGGTGACCGAGCAGGTCGATGACCTGATCCGCGATGGCCCGGTCGAGGCTGGCCGTGGGCTCGTCGATGATGAGTGCTGCTGGTTCGAGCAGTAGCGCCCGGCAGAGCGCTACGCGTTGGCGTTCTCCGCCGGAGAGCGTCGCGGGGAAGGAGTTGATGTGTTCGGCTAGGCCGAGCTCGGTGAGGAGCTGTTCTGCTCGGCCGCGGTGGCGCCGGGCCTTGCCGCCGGGGATCGCCGGAATCAGTACGTTTTCCAGCGCGGTGAAATCAGGCAGCAACGATGCTCTCTGGTCGACGATGCCGCAGAACCGGCGGCGGCGCTGCGCGAGTTCGTCGGCGCTGAGGTCGCCGAGATCGCTTCCGGCCCAGGCGACCGATCCGCCGTGTGGGGGGGCCAGGCCTGCCGCGACGCGCAGGATGCTGGTCTTCCCCGATCCGCTCCGGCCGGCGATGCACACGACTTCCCCGGAGTTGACGTGCCGGTCCAGCCCTTCACAGATGACCAGGTCCGGCCGGTCGGTCCGAGTGAAACGGATTGACACCTGGCGTAGGCCGATCAGGGTCGATGGTGCGTTGGCTGCGGTCTCGGGCGGCGGTGGTGCGGTCACGGTCTGGTGATTGCTCATGGTCGGGGTGACCCTTTCGCGGGGGAGGTGTGGAGCGCCGCGGAAAGGTGCGCCGCGCCGGAGGCGAGGGTCAGCAGCAGCCAGACCGCCAGAGCTGTCGCGATCGCGGCCTCGGCCGGTACGACGACCAGCTGTGCGATCAGCAGGGCGGCCGCGACCGATAGTGCCGCCGCGGGCACCGCGATCAGGCCGGTCGTGGCGGCGGCGAGGCGCCGAAGGTCGCCGACTCGCCAGCCGGCGCGCCGCAGGAGTGCCAGTTCGTCACGCCGGTTCGCGGTGTCCAGGCGTCCGGCGATGGCCCCGAGGACCACCCCGGACGCGGCTATCACCACGGTGAAGGTGATGTTGGCGATGCTGGCTCGGTCGACCACGAGGCCAGCGAGCAGGGTCGGGCCAGCCCGACGGTCGGCGTCCGTGATGGCGGCGAACGCTGCTGCGGCGGCGGCCGAGGTGACCGTCCAGGACACGATTCGCGCCACCGCTGCGGCCGGCCGGGCGGTGAGTCGGCGAGCGGCGACTGTCCAGGGCGTCCGCGCGAGGCGCGGGACGGTGCGTCGCGGCCGGTGCCGTTCGGTGCTGGATCGCCAGGTCGCCATGGCTGACCCAGCGGCAGCGATGACGACGGCCAGCGCAGCCGGTAGCCAGGATGTCAACCGCCCTCCCGTGCCCCAGATGACGGCCACGGCGGTCACCGCCACCAGGCCGGTCAGGGCCAATTCCGGCCCCGTCTGCCATCGGACGATTTGTCCCCGCGTCCAGCCCGCGGTCCGGAGCACCCCGGCCTGCCGCGCCCGATGCCGTCCGCGAACGACGGCGCCGACCATGCCCAGCAGCGCCGCCACGCCCAGCGCCAGGTATAGCAGGGTCGCCGACAGTGAGGATAACGCGTTCGTGGTCCGCGCAGCGGCGCCCAACGTGGTCCAGTCCTGCCGTACCCAGCCCAGGTCCGAAGTGTGGTTCTGGGAGTCGACGCGGTACTGCGGCACATAGAGTTGGATCGGCTGCGGGGATGCGCCGGCCACCACCGTTGCCGACAGACCCATCTCCTCGATCTGTTCGGCGATGACCGCCACCTGGTGTTGTGCCTGCGGCGTGTAGCCGTCGATGCCGGCTACCCGCACGCGGATGGCGTCGATCGGTGCCGAGCCACGCAACTGCTGACCACCGGCCAGGTCGGTGAATGCGCCCGGTATCGGCGAAATGAAGTCTCGACCGGAGGGATTGGCGACGATCTGCTTCTCGGGAACTGCGGCGCCCGAAGGGTCTGCGAACAGCGTCGTTTCCGCAGGGTCATAGACGCCGTACGGGACGTAGCCCGCTCCGGACGTATCCGGCCGGACCGACTTCTGACTGAAGGAATCCATGGGCATGACGAAAGGTGAAGCGGCAATGAGGTTATCGGACGGCGGTGCCGCTTCATCGATCCTCCGGTAGGACTGGACACCTGCGATCGGCGAGTCGGATTCGGTGTCCATGGCGCTGCCGTCGATTGCGACCAGTCCCGTGGGCTTGACCCGGAACGCCGGCATGTCGACCTGCGGCCCGTGAACAGACGTGTACGCCGGCCGCTCCGGCAGTGACACCGACACCAGAGGCGGCGCGGAGGTATAGGCGAGGCCGCCGGCATCGAAACCGTGCGTGCCCGGCCAGCCGATCTCGAGATTCCCCGTCGCGAACGGCACTAACCCTGAATCCGTGGATGGTGGGCTCAAAGGTGGCGTGTTGATCATGTGAAAGTGCC
>CAZIIX010000075.1:0-6216 GCA_964539345.1 uncultured Actinomycetes bacterium
CCGCGACGATCAGCAGACCGCTGGTGAGCACCACGCGCGCGCCGATCACGTCGATGAGCCGACCCACGCCGAACGCCGACGCCATGCGCATCCCGGCGAAGACACTGATCACCAAGCCGGCCGCCGTGTTGCCCACGCCGAACTCGGTGGCGAACAGCGGCAGCGCGGGCGCGACGATGCCGAACCCGACTGCCACGCTGACGGCGATGACGGACAGCACCCACACGATCGGGGGGAGCCGCTGCCGCTCGGTCGCGGGCGGTGGTCGGCGGAACAGGCTCACTCTGACGAGTCTGCCCGACGGCCGCGGATCTGGTGCGCGCCCGGGCGGGCGGTCACGTGGGAGCTGTAGACGCTCACTTCTTCGTCATACTCGGCGCGCCCGTCACCGGCGTTGCGTCGATCTTCGCCGTGAACATGGAGATCAGCAGCAGTGCATTTCCAGCGATCTGATTGATCAGCACGAAAAGGACCACCACGAACAACGAATAGAACGGCGCGACGGGCATCAGGAACCGTGGCAGGGGAGACGCGGCGGGAGGCGCATGCGGTAGTCCGTGCCACGGCCGCAGCGGCTGGATCGGGGCCGCGACGATCAGGTAGCCAAGCGTCGCGCATGCCCCTCGCGACGCGGTGCCCCCGGTGAGACTCGAACTCACACTGGACGGGTTTTGAATCCGTTGCCTCTGCCAATTGGGCTACGGGGGCCTGACGATATGGTTATCGGCGCATGGCATCATCACCTAGCGGCGCCAACCGGAGTCATGCTACCGGAGCGGACACCGGCGGCGCGATTGGGATGAGGCTACACGCACCGGAAGATGCTCAGAATGCGGAACGGGTCTACATCAGGTAACAATCAGAACCGCACTCCCGTGGCGATCAAGACACAACGCCCTTGGTGTGGTTAACATCTGTTCACTGTTTTGCACGACGACCGATGAAGCGGAGGACCGCAGTTGCGCGCACGCTTGGCGGCGATCGTGCTGTCGATGTTCTTGGGGCTGGGGGCGCTGATCGTCGGCGCCGGCAGCGCTGCGGCCTCGACGCCGATGCCAGACGTTGGCTCGCTCGGTGCGGCAGCGCACCAGCAGCCCGGAGCAATCGACGGGGAGGCCCATGCACCCTTCGTCACAGCCGATGACTCGGGCGAGTCCATCCACGGCACCCTGAAAGCCCCGATCGGCGAGGAAGGGGCACGCGAGCCCGTCCCAGGAGTCACCATCACCGTGTCGTTGGACGGCAAGGCCGTCGGCTCAGACACCAGCGACGACGACGGGAAATGGTCGATAGCGCTCCCCGGCCCCGGGACGTACGAGGTCGCGATCGACACCGGCTCGCTCCCGGACACCGTCGACCTGCGCGATCCGACCCGCGACACGCTGCCCGACCTGGCGGTCGGCACCGGACAGTCCAAGGCGGCCATCTTCGCGCTGGTGGCGGCCGGAAGCGGGGGCAGCGACAGCGGCGGCAACAGCCAGCTGCAGTACTACGTCGCTGTGTTCATCGCCGGTCTGCGCTACGGCCTGATCATCGCCATGACCGCCGTGGGCCTGTCGCTGATATTCGGCACCACCGGCCTGATCAACTTCGCTCACGGTGAGTTGGTCACCATAGGAGCGGTGGTCGGGTACCTCGTCGGTACTGCACCGCTGCAGTGGCCGTTCATCGTGGCCATCGTTCTGGCAATCATCGCGGTGGGCATCATCGGCGGGTTGCTCGAGTGGTCGTTGTGGCGGCCGTTGCGCAATCGCGGCACCGGCCTGATCCAGATGTTCATCATCTCCATCGGTCTGTCGCTGCTGCTGCGGCACGCGATCCTGTACTTCTTCGGTTCCCGCCGGCAGCAGCTCGCGCAAGCGACCGTCCAGCAACAATTGTCGGTCGGGCCGGTCTCGATCTCGTCGCGCGACTTGATCCTGATCCTGGTATCCATCGCGGTCCTGGTCGCCGTGGCGTTGATGCTGCAGCGCACCCGCATGGGCAAGTCGATGCGGGCGCTGTCGGACAATCGCGACCTGGCCGAGGCGTCCGGTATCGACGTGCAGAAGGTCATCCTGCAGGTGTGGATCATGGGCGGTGGTCTGGCGGCGCTCGGCGGTGTGTTCTTCGGACTGACCACCGCCGTGTACTGGAACATGGGCTGGTATCTCCTGCTCCTGATGTTCGCCGGCGTCATCCTCGGCGGCCTGGGTAGTGCCTACGGGGCAATGCTCGGCAGCATCGTGGTGGGCCTGGTCGCGCAGGTCTCCACGGTGTGGTTCCCGTCCGACCTGCAGAACGCGTGGGCACTCTTGGTGTTGGTGGTGGTCCTGCTGGTTCGACCGCAGGGCATCCTAGGCCGACTGCAGCGAGCCGGATAGGGGCGAGACATGGACTGGGGACAATTACTCAACAGCTCGCTCAGCGGGATGTTCGGGCCGTTCGCGGCGATCTACGCGCTGGCCGCGCTCGGACTGAACATGCACTTCGGCTACACCGGACTGCTCAATTTCGGCCAGGTTGCGTTCATGATGGTCGGCGCGTTCGGCCTGGCCGCGGCCGTCGTGACCTACGGCCTGTCCATGTGGTGGGGCCTGGCGATCGCCATCGCCGCATCCGTGGTGCTCGCCCTGCTGCTGGGCATCCCGACATTGCGATTGCGCGGCGACTACCTGGCCATCGCCACGATCGCCGTCGGCGAGATCCTGCGGCTGTTCTTCAACTCGAGCTACCTGCAGCCGATCACCAACGGTCCGTTCGGTCTCGGACCGGCGGCCGGGGAGTTCGCCGACATGAACCCGTTCGCAGCGGGGAAGACCTACAAGATAGGGCCGTTCAACTATCCGGGCGGTGCGCTGTGGACCATGACGGTCACCTGGGGCCTGGTGATCCTCGGCTGCATCCTGATGTTCCTGCTGATGCGCAGCCCGTGGGGCCGGGTCATCCGATCGGTGCGTGAGGACGAACTGGCGGCACGCAGCCTGGGCAAGAACGTGTACAGCTTCAAACTGCAGAGCCTCGTCCTGGGCGGCGTTCTCGGCGGGCTGGCCGGGGTGATGTGGACGATGGACGTTCCCACCCAGTTCCCGAGCAACTTCGACCCCAAGATCACGTTCTATCTGTGGGTCATCATGATCCTCGGCGGTGCCGGCCGCATCCTGGGGCCGGTACTGGGGTCCATCATCTTCTGGCTGCTGTTCAGCTTCCTCGGCGTGTTCCTCAGCCAGCTGTTCCCGAATGCGGACACCGGCGCGGCACGCATTGCGATCGTGGGCCTGCTGCTCATGCTGTTGATGGTGTTCCGCCCGGCCGGGATACTCGGCAACAAGGAGGAGATGCGCCTTGAGGTCCGCTGACGATCAAACCGCGCCAGTGCCGGGTGGCACGGGATCCGATGACGCCGCGGCGTCCGGCGCCGCGGCAGACGCGCCGGGGCGGCACGCGGCCGAGGAAGGCGCCCATGAGGTGGATACATCCGTCGCGGAGGAACGCGAACAGGTCATCCAGGCGGGCCAGGCCGAGGGCAAACTGAGCTCCGGCGCTCTGACGCTGGTCGGTGTCGAGGCGACGCCCGGTGTGGCCAAACCCGACCCGATCATGTCCGCGGACAACGTCCGACGGCGTTTCGGCGGGCTGGTCGCCGTCGACGTCGATCACCTGGAGGTTCAGCGCGGTACCATCACCGCGCTGATCGGCCCGAACGGCGCGGGCAAGTCGACGTTCTTCAACCTGGTCTCCGGCTTCGACAAGCCGACCTCCGGGCGATGGAGCTTCAACGGCCAGGACATCACCGGACGATCCGCGCACAAGATCGCACGGATGGGCATGGTGCGGACGTTCCAGCTCACCAAGGCGCTCACCCGCATGACGGCGTTGGAGAACATGATGCTCGGCGCCACCGGCCAAACCGGGGAGCATTTCCTGCCGTCGCTGTTCCCGCCCGCCTGGCAGCAGCAGGAGAACGAGATCCGCGTGCGCGCAGACGATCTGCTCGAACGATTCAACCTCGCGCACATGCGCGATAACTTCGCCGGGACGATGTCCGGCGGCCAGCGCAAGTTGCTGGAGATGGCTCGCGCCATGATGGTCGGCCCCGAGCTGATCATGCTGGATGAACCGATGGCCGGCGTGAATCCGGCGCTGACCCAGTCACTGCTGGGGCACATCGAGGCACTGCGGGACGAGGGCACCACGATCATCCTGGTCGAGCACGACATGGACGTGATCATGTCGATCAGCGATTGGATCGTGTGTTTCGCCGAGGGCCGGGTCATCGCTGAGGGACGTCCTGACGACATCCGGGCGAACGACGCCGTCATCGACGCCTACCTCGGCGCGCACCGCGCGTTGCCGGTCGATTCACCGGCACCGCTCGCCGCGGAGCCGCAGCAGGAAGAAGGTCAAGAGCCATGACGGATCCGCATCAGGCGACGCCGGACGAGCCCGAGGTACCCGTGCTGGCCTCGATCGACCTCGTCGCTGGATACGTGCCGGGGGTCGACATCCTTCAGGGCTGCAGCGTGCACGTGAACAAGGGGGAGCTCGTCGGCATCATCGGCCCGAACGGTGCCGGCAAGTCGACGCTGATCAAGGCGATGTTCGGTCTCGTTCCGGTGCGGTCGGGCCGGGTCATGCTCGGCAACAAGGACATCAGCGCCCTGCCGGCACACACCTTGGTCGGACACGGGCTCGGCTATGTTCCGCAGAACAACAACGTCTTCCCCTCGCTGACCATCGAAGAGAACCTGCAGATGGGGATCTATCTGCGGCCCAAGGAGTTCAAGACCCGCTACGCCGCGGTCACCGAGATGTTCTCGGTGTTGCACGAGCGGCGGCACCAGAAGTGCGGGTCCCTCTCCGGCGGCGAGCGGCAGGTGGTCGCCATGGGCCGCGCACTGATGACCGACCCCGAGGTGCTGTTCCTCGACGAGCCGTCCGCGGGGCTCTCGCCGATGATGCAGGACTCGGTCTTCGCGTCCATCAAGACCATCAACGGATCCGGCGTCTCCATCCTGATGGTGGAGCAGAACGCTCGCGCCTGCCTGGAGATCGCCCACCGCGGCTACGTTCTCGACCAGGGCAAGGATGCCTACACCGGGACCGGGCGGGAATTGCTCACCGATCCGAAGGTGATCGAACTGTACTTGGGCACGCTGGCGCACATCGGCGGCGAATAGGCCCGTTCCGCCCGCTCCTTCCTCCCCACGGCTGCGACCGCGCCCCCGACCCAGTGCCGGTCTGCGGCACTGCTGCGAACTCCGGCGGGCAGCATGTCATCGACCGCACAACCACAGAGGCCCTGTCGCACCGCAGTGCGACAGGGCCTCTGTCGGTGGATCGCCGTCGGTCAGCTCCTGAGCGCCGGCCGGCGAGGGATCCGCACGGGAATCAGCCCGATTCCTTCGTGCCTAGCGACTTGAGCTTGCCGCCGTTCTCGTACTCGTAGATCTCGATCGTGGCCTTGCCCGGCTCACCGGCATCGGTGAAGGACAGGTCACCGGATGCACCCACGTAGTGGATGTCCTCACCCTGGTCGAGCAGCTCCTTGCAGTCGGCGTAGGTGTTGCACTCCGTGCCGTCCTTGGTGACGCCATTGACGTACTGCGCCCACTCCATGGCGTCATTGCTCCCGGCCTGATCGGCCGCCAACGCGAAGATGTTGGTGCAATCGAACACCTGCGGAGCGAACTGCGTCTCCTTCAGGTCCGGCGCGAAGTCCTTCAGCGCACTGATGAAGTCCGGGTTGTCGACCGAGGCGGGCGCGGTGCCCTTGGCGCCATCGACCGCACTCGGATCGCTGAAGTTCTCCCCGGGAGCGTCCTCGGACCGCATGCCGTCCGCACCGTAGATGCCGACCTTGTCCGGGGTCATGCCCGCCTGGAAGAGCTGCTTCCACAGCTGGAAGCCCTCCGCGAAGGACACCGTCACGACGGCATCCGGGCTCTCCGACTTGACCTTCTGCACCTGACCGCTGAAGTCCGTGGTCTTCGGGTCGTAGCCCTCGTTGAGAACGACCTCGCCACCGGCTGCGGTGATGGCGTCGGCGGTGGCCTTCGCCAGGCCCTTGCCGTAGTCATCGTTGCGGAACAGGATCGCGACCGACGCGTTACCGTCGTCCACGACCAGGTTGCCCAGGATCGGGCCCTGCAGCGCATCGGACGGCGCCGTGCGGTAGTACAGCTGCGTTCCGTTGTTCATCTTGCCCGAGTAGTCGGTCAGCGCCACACCAGTGTT
>CAZIIX010000075.1:6316-9894 GCA_964539345.1 uncultured Actinomycetes bacterium
CTTCGCTGCCGGTGTCGGCCGGGGCCTCACTACCGGTGTCGCCCGCAGGCTGCGATACCGAGGCACCGCCGGTATCGCCGCTGCCGGCGTCATCGCCGCTGCTGCCGCAGGCTGCCGTCACCATGGCGACAGACGCCGCCATGGCCGCGACCGCGGTCCACTTTCCTCTTCGCATACATACTCCCATCGAGACGGGGCCGGGGTGTTCCGGACGCATTGGTGCATCCGACCGCACCGCTGCGTCGGTTCGGCCGACGAGGCGGATGCATCAGACACTAGTGGACATGCCGGTCACATGCGCGCAGCGTGACCGAGCTGTTACCTGACTGTGTCGGCCGGATGGGCGTTCACTCGGACGGGGCGGGCGGAGCGGTCCTCGTCATACAGGTCAGACGGGCCGTACAGGTGGGCCGCCCCTGCCCGTCGGTGATCGCGATATGGAATGTCGACATGGTCCGGCCACCGTGCAGCACGGTGCTCACCGCCGTCACCGATCCGTCCCGGGCCGACCGGTGGTGGGTGCACGACAGCTCCACGCCGACCGTCACCCGTCCGGGCCCGGCGAGCAGGTTCGCATGCACCGACCCGACCGTCTCCGCCAGGACCGCGCTGGCCCCGCCGTGCAACAGCCCGAACGGCTGCCGGTTGCCGGCCACCGGCATCGTGGCGACGATCCTGTCCGGTGATGCCTCCAGGAACGCGATTCCCATGCGCTCACCGAGCTCACCGGCCGGGATCGCGGCCGGCGCGGGGAAGCCGGAAACTGTCGTCATGCTCTCTCCTTCGGGACCGGCCGCCGCGGACGGCCGGACGGGCTCCTGTCGTATGCCGACCCTAGACTCGGGGCGTGAGCGATGACGAGACGACGACGCCTGCCGCCGAGCCCTACGCGGGCGACCCCGACGCGCCGGTCCTGCTGCTCCTCGACGGGCATTCACTGGCCTACCGGGCGTTCTACGCGCTGCCGGCGGAGAACTTCGCCACCAGCACCGGCCAGGCCACCAACGCGGTCTACGGCTTCATCGCGATGCTCATCAACCTGCTGCGCGACGAGCGACCGACCCACGTGGCGGTCGCATTCGACATCTCCCGGCACACCTGGCGAACCGACGAGTTCGCCGAGTACAAGGCGCAGCGGGCCAAGTCCCCCGACGAGTTCCGCGGCCAGGTGGAGCTGGTCAAGGAGGTGCTCGCCGCGCTGCGCATCCCGGCGCTGTCCGCGGAGAACTTCGAGGCGGACGACGTCATCGCCACGCTGACCACGCAGGCGACTGCCGGCGGCATGGACGTGCGGATCTGTACCGGCGACCGCGACTCGCTGCAGCTGGTGTCCGACCGGGTGACCGTGCTGTACCCCGTCAAGGGGGTCTCGGAGATGACGCGGTTCACGCCGGAGGCGGTCGAGCACAAGTACGGCCTCACCCCGGAGCAGTACCCGGACTATGCGGCGCTGCGCGGCGACCCGTCGGACAACCTGCCCGGCATCCCCGGGGTGGGGGAGAAGACCGCCGCCAAGTGGATCCGCCAGTTCGGGTCGCTCGGCGTCCTGGTCGACCGGGCGGACGAGGTGACCGGCAAGGTGGGCAACGCGCTGCGGGAGAACCTCGCGCAGGTGCTCACCAACCGGCGACTGACCCAGCTGGTGCATGACGTGGCCTTGGACGCGCAGCCGCGCGACCTGCGCGCGGTGCCCTACGACCGGCAGGCGCTGCACGCGATCTTCGACGCGCTGCAGTTCCAGGTGCTGCGCGACCGGTGGCTGTCGACGTTCGACGACGGCGCGCAGCCGGCCTCCTCGCCGGGTTTCGAGGTGACCGGGGAGACGCTCGGCGCCGGGCAGGTCCGGGCCTGGCTGGACGACAACGCCGGGGCGGAGCCGGTCGGGGTGGTGGTGCGCGGCGTGTTCGGGCACGGCGGGGGTGATATCCACTCCGTGGCGATCGCCGGCATCACCGGGGTCGCCGCCGTGCTGGACACGACGCTGCTCACCGACGACGACGATGCCGCGCTCGCCGCCTGGCTGGCCGACCCGGAGCGCCCGAAGGTCATCCACGACGCCAAACCCGTGGTCAACGCGGCCGCCCAGCGCGGCTGGCCGATCCGCGGCATCATCTGCGACACGGCGCTGGCCGCCTACCTGGCCCAACCGGGGCAGCGAAGCTTCGATGTGGCCGACCTGGTGCAGCGCTATCTGGGTATGACGATGGATGTCGGGGCCGGGGACGATGGCGGGCAACTGGCACTCATCGACAACGGCGCCACGGCGGGCGAGGCCATGGTGGAGGCGCGGGCGCTGTTGGGTCTGGCCGAGACGCTGGACGACAAGCTGGACGGCGACGGGCAGCTCGCGCTGCTGCGGGAGCTGGAGCTTCCGGTGATGGTGGTGCTGGCGCAGATGGAGCAGACCGGCATCGCCGTCGACGTGGACTATCTCGAGCGGCTGCAGTCCCGGTTCGCCGCCGAGGGCCTGGACGCCGCCCGGGACGCCTATGCGGCGATCGGCCACGAGGTCAACCTCGGTTCGCCGAAGCAGCTGCAGCAGGTGTTGTTCGACGAGCTGGCCATGCCGAAGACGAAGCGGACCAAGACCGGCTACACGACGGATGCGGCTGCGCTGCAAGGGCTCTGGGAGCAGACCGGGCATCCGTTCCTCGAGCATCTGCTGCGGCATCGGGACGTCACCAAACTGCGGACCACCGTCGAGGGGCTGATCAAGTCGACCGGGGACGACGGCCGGATCCACACCACGTTCCTGCAGACCGTGGCGGCGACCGGCCGGCTGTCGTCGACCGAGCCGAACCTGCAGAACGTTCCGGTGCGCACCGAGGCCGGCCGGGAGATCCGCACCGCGTTCGTTCCGGGCCCGGGCTTCGCCGGGCTGGTCACCGCGGACTACTCGCAGATCGAGATGCGGATCATGGCGCACGCCTCCGCCGACGAGGGGCTGATCGACGCGTTCAACTCCGGCGAGGACCTGCACACGGAGGTGGCCGTGCGGGCCTTCGGGGTCGCGCCGGAGGACGTGACCCCAGAGCTGCGCCGCCGGGTGAAGGCGATGAGTTACGGCCTGGCGTACGGACTGTCGGCCTACGGGCTGGCCGGCCAGCTGAAGATCTCCGTGGAGGAGGCGAGCGCCCAGATGGAGGCGTACTTCGCCCGGTTCGGCGGGGTGCGGGACTACCTGCGGCATGTCGTCGATACGGCGCGGCGCACCGGGTACACCGAGACGCTGATGGGCCGGCGGCGCTACCTGCCGGACCTGTCCAGCTCGAACCGGCAGCGGCGGGACATGGCCGAGCGGATCGCGCTCAACGCGCCGATCCAGGGCAGCGCCGCGGACATCATCAAGGTCGCCATGCTCGGCGTCGACCGCCGGCTGGCGGCCGAGGGGCTGGCCTCCCGGCTGCTGCTGCAGGTGCACGACGAGCTGGTGTGCGAAGTCGCGCCCGGCGAACGGGAGCAGGTGACCGCGATCCTGCGGGAGGAGATGGCCGGCGCGTACCGGTTGAAGGTGCCGCTGGACGTCTCCGTCGGCTACGGCGAGAACTGGGACGCCGCCGCGCACTGAGCGCCGGGCC
>CAZIIX010000076.1:0-5705 GCA_964539345.1 uncultured Actinomycetes bacterium
GGCATGGCGATGCTGTACCGCACGTTCCCGCCGGCCGAGCGGATCCGCCTGGGCCGGATCACCACGATTCCCATCGCGTTCGCGCCGGCGCTCGGACCCGTGCTCGGCGGCCTGCTCACCGAGCATGCCGGTTGGCGGTGGATCTTCTGGATCAACGTGCCGATCTCGCTGGTGGCAGTGGTGTTCTGCTTCCTCGCCGTGCGGCCGCTCGCCCGCACCACCGGCAACGTGCTCGACGTCCCCGGCTTCCTGCTCGCCGGCACCGGGTTCGCCGGGCTGATGTACGCATTGTCCGAGGGCCCCGGCCGCGGCTGGACCGACATCGGCATCGTCATCCCCGGTGTCGCGGGTCTGCTGCTGCTGGTGGCGCTGACGCCGGTGGAACTGCGCTCGGCCAGGCCGATGCTGCAGCTGCGGCTGTTCGGCCACCGGCTGTTCCGGTCGGCCAACCTGATCACGCTCATGTCATCGGCGGGGTTCATCGGGGCGCTGTTCGCCTACCCGCTCATGCTGCAGAGCGCACTGGGCTTCAGCCCGCTGACCTCCGGCCTGCTCACGTTCCCGGAAGCGATCGGCGTGATGATCGGCACCCAGATCGCCGCCCGCACCTATTCGCGCATCGGCCCCCGCGCGCTGATCGCCGTCGGGCAGGCCGCAGCGGCGGCGATGTGGGTGTGCATGGCGCTGACCATGCGCGAGCAGACGCCGCTGATCGCCCCGGTCGCCATGATGTTCGTCATCGGACTCGGCCAGGCGCACACGTTCATGCCCACCCAGGCCGCCGCCTTCGACACCGTCCCGCGCCGCCACATCGGCGAGGCGACCTCGCTGTACAACGCGTTCCGGCAGGCCGGCAGTGCCGTCGGCGTCGCCCTGGCGGCCACCGTCATCGCCGCCGTCGGGGTGGCCGCGTCCCCCGTCATCGGAGCCGCCGACCTCACGCCGTTCCAGGTCGCGCTGTACGCCTGCGCCGCCTGCAACGTGGTTGCCAGCCTGATCGCCGCACTGACGGTCGACAACGATGACGCAGCCCCGAGCCGCGGCCTGGTCCCACATCCCAGCGGCCCGCAGGACTAGCGCCTCTCGGTCCGGCCCGCCGCTGCGCGCCGTGCCGACCTGCCCGGCCCGCCGCTCAGCCGACCGGCAGGTGCCGTGCCCACCAGTCGAGGATCGCCTCGAAGCGTTGCCGACGGTGCCGGGGGCGGCCGGACCGCGACAGCTCGTGGCCCTCCCCCGGGAACAGCACCATCTCGGTGTCGTGCCCCCGCCGCTTGAGCGCCACGAACAGGCGTTGCGCCTGTTCGAGGGGGCAGCGCCAGTCCTGCTCGGAGTGGATGATCAGCAGCGGGATCGCGATCCGGTCGGCATGCGCCAGCGGCGAGGCCGCCCACTGCGCGTCCCGATCGGTGCCCACATAGCCGGCGCCGAAGAAGTACCCGATGTCCGAGGTGCCGATGAACGAGTCCCAGGCGTTGACCGCCCGTTCGCTGATCCCGGCGACGAAGCGCTCCGGGGCGTGCGAGGCGAGCCAGCTCGTCATGAACCCGCCGTACGACCCGCCCATCACCCCGACGTGCGCACCGTCGAGATCCTCGCCGAACCGCGGATGCTCCAGTGCGGTGTCCAGGACGGCGAGCACATCGTCGGCGTCGACCGTGCCGAGCCGCCCGACGATGCTGCGCCCGTGCCCCAGCCCGTACCCGGCCGAGCCGCGCGGGTTGGGGAGCACCACGGCGTACCCGCGTGACGCGTACATCTGTGCCTCGTCGAACACGGCCCAGGTGTAGGCCGCGTGCGGCCCGCCGTGCACGGACAGCAGCACCGGGTGCGGGCCGGCATGCCGGTCGACCGGGGGCAGCACCAGCCAGCCATGCACGGGGTAGCCGTCCGGCGCCGTGCCGGCGAGTTCCACCACCTCGCCGAGTCCCGCCGCGCGGAGCGGCTCGGACACGTCCGTCAGTGACCGTGGCGTGCGGTCGGGCGCGTCGGGCCGCACGACCATGACGTCACCCGCCCGGCCCGGATCGGCCACGACCGCCGCGACCGTGCCCTCCCGGTGGGTGAACGAGCGCACCACGAGCTGTCCGTCGATGACGGGGTCGAGGTCGTCGAGCGCCGTGTGGTCGGTGCCGGTCGGCACCCGCAGCAGCCGCACCGCACCGCGGTCGGCGACCGGCACGAGCACGCCGTCGGCGACCGGGATCGGCTCGCCCGAGCCGGGGTCGATGTGCACGGTGTGCGGATCCGTGAGGCGCGTGGCCGGGCCGCCGGCGAGCGGCGCCGACCAGAGACCGATGGTGTGCCCGGCGAAGTCGTCGTCGGCGAACTCGGTGCCGTAGAACAGGATGCGGTCCTCGTGCGCGACGGGGAGGACGGCATCGCCGGCGGTCTCGATCAGGGTCTCGCCGCGGTCGGGCCGTTCGGTGCCCACGGCGAGTACGGCGATCTCGCTCCGGATCGCGTCCGGCGCCACCGGTCTGGTGTACAGCACCGCCTCGCCGTCCGGGGTGAAGACGGGGCGCCCGATGGGGCACGGCTCACCGGTCAGCCGGGTGGCCCTCGGGTCGTCGACCAGCGCGCCGTCGTCGCCGACGATCCGCTGGACGAAGACCTGCTCGAGCTTGTCGCCGATGAAACCCTTGCCGTCCGAGCGGTACCACAGCCGATCGATCCGCCGGGGGGCCTCGGCCTCCGCGGCCGGCGCGGTGTCGGAACCGTCCGTGGGCCCGACAACGGTGTGCCCGTCAGCGGCGCCGTCCCCTGCGGCCTCCGCGGTGCCATAGCGTCCCGGCTCGGGGACCGCCGCGAGGTACGCGATGCGCGTGCCGTCCGGGGAGAACGTCACCGCGGAGGCACCGAGCGGATGGCGAGCCAGCGGGCGCGGCTCGCCGCCGTCGGTCGGCATCGCATAGAGCTGCCGGGGACCGCTCTCGCCGCCGCGCAGGAACACGACGGTGCGCCCGTCCGGCGACGCCACCGGACCGGAGTCCCGCGGCCCTTCGGTCAGCCGCGCGATCGGCGCGTCCTCGCGAACCCGGTGCAGCACCTCTCGGTAACGGTCGGCGTCGACCTCCGGCGTGGACAGGGACGCGACGACCGAGCCGTCGGCGAGGAGCGCGGGCGGTCCGTAGCAGCGGAACAGCCCCAGATCGGCGGGATTCACTCCTGAAGACTACGTCGCTCCCGCCGGCCGACGAGCACACTGGCGATGACGGTGACCGCCAGGATCGCCCCGACCACCGACAGGGACAGGCCAGGACTGAACTCCGGCGCCCAGCCGACCCCCGATCCCCCCGCGATGAACGGCAGGGTGTTCTCCGCCATCGCCTCGAAGATCAGCTTGAAGCCGATGAACAGCAGGATCAGCGCCAGGCCCTTGCTCAGGAAGCGCAACCGCTCGAGCAGCGCATCGAGCAGGAAGTACATCTCGGACAGGCCGAGCAGCGCGAACGCGTTCGCCGTGAAGACCAGGAACGGCTCCTTGGTGAGCCCGAAGATCGCCGGGATCGAGTCGAGCGCGAACACGATGTCGGTGACGCCCAGCGCCAGGATGACCGCGAGCAACGGGGTCGCCATGCGCTTGCCGTCCCGGCGGATGAGGAAGTGGTCGCCCTCGAAGTCCTCGGAGATGGGCATGAGCCGGCGCAGCCACCGGACCGTGCGCGGTTCGCTCGGTGCCTCCTCCGCCCTGTTGCGGAACAGGTTGATCGCCGTGATGACCAGGAACGCCCCGAAGAGGTAGAACACCCAGGAGAACGTGTGGATCAGCGCCGCGCCGGCCGCGATGAGGCCGCCGCGCAGCACCAGCGCGATGCCGATGCCGATCAGCACCGCCTTGCCCTGCAGCGCGCGCGGCACCCGGAACGCGGTGAGGATGATCGCGAACACGAACAGGTTGTCGACGCTCAGCGCATATTCGGTGACGTACCCGGCGAAGAACTCCCCCGCCGATTTCGAGCCGGAGAACAGCCCGACCCCGATGCCGAACAGGATCGCCAGGCTGATGTAGAACGCGACCCAGCGGGCGGCCTCGCCGATGGTGATCTCGTGCGCGGTCCGCCCGATGATGAGGCTGACCACGAAGATGGCGGCGATGGCGATGACAACAACGGCCCAGACCCAGAACGGGATCGTCATAGAAGCACCTTCCGGCTGACGTACAGATGTGGCGTCGCCGGAGGTCTCTTCCGCCACCGCCCGATCGCCGCGTGGCCGATACCGGGTGGCCGACGATGCCGGGGAGCCGGGTGGCCGGTTCGCCGTGTTGACGACATCGTCGCGAGGTGGGAATACTCCCCTCCCTGCACTGCCAGTGTCGCATACGGCACGGCCGGCGCTGTGCCGCGACGCGATCTGGCAGGCTGTCAGACGTGATCGCCAGGCGCTTCCTCCGGACCCGGGCGCGCCGCTGGGGGGCGCTCGTCGTCGCTGTGCTCGTGCTGGGCGGTCTGGTCGCCGCGGTCTGGCCCTCGTCCGGCACGCCTCCGGTCGTCGGGCACGACGAGTCGATCCGGGTGCCCGGCGGGCCGGGCGTCGGAGGCACCATCACCCTTGATGCGGGCCTGTACCTGCCGCGCGTCACCCCCGCGCCCGCCGTCATCGTCGCGCACGGGTTCGGTGGGTCCCGGATGTCCGTCGATGACGAGGCGCAGCGACTGGCCCGTGCCGGGTTCGTGGTGCTGACCTACTCGGCGCGCGGGTTCGGGGCCTCCGGAGGGCTGATCGGGCTCGATTCGCTGGACTACGAGGTGCCCGATGCGCGCGCCCTGGTCGATTGGCTGGCGGGCCGCCCCGAGGTGGTCCAGGACGGGCCGGACGATCCGCGGGTCGGGGTGACCGGCGGGTCGTACGGCGGAGCGCTGTCATTGATGCTGGCCGGTACCGATCCCCGGGTCGACGCGGTCGCTGCGATCGCCACCTGGAACGACTTGCAACAGGCGTTGTTCCCGAACAATGGCGCCCCGGTCTCGGCCGCGCCGGGGGGCTCGGACGCGCACGGTGCGGCGAACGACGGGAGTCCGGACGCCTCGCCCGGGTCGGTCACCGCCACGCCGGCGGATATCCCGGCCCGGCCCGACGGGGTGTTCAAACAGACGTGGGCGGCGGCGCTGCTGTCCTCGGTGCTCGCGCCCGCGGCATCCGACGGCGGCCCGTCCGGCGAGCGGTCCGGGGATGCCTCGCCGTCGGATCGGCCCTCCGACTCGTCCGCCGCCGGGACGGACCGCTCCTCCTGCGGACGACTGATGCCGGCCATCTGCGCCGCCTACGTCCAGGTCGCCGAGTCCGGCCGCGTCTCGCCTGCCATGACGACGATCCTGGCCAACTCCTCTCCCGCGCGGGTCGTCGGCGACATCACCGCGCCGACGCTGCTGGTGCAGGGCCAGCACGACACGCTGTTCGGACTCGACCAGGCCGACGCGAATGCGCGGGCCATCGCCGCGAACGGCACGACGGTCGCGGTGAGCTGGTACCCCGGCGGGCACAGCGGCGGAGACGTGGACCGGCACACCCAGAACCGCATCACCGACTGGTTGCAGTACTACCTGGCCGGGAACGGCGCACCGCCGTCCACCGCGTTCGAGTACCAGGCCACCGGGCCGCTGACCAACCAGGGCCAGCGCCGGTACCGGGTGCTTGAGGTGCCCGGCTACCCGGGACTTCCCACGGACAGCGCCCCCGCGGCATCGACCGGCGGCGCGAACGGC
>CAZIIX010000076.1:5805-9639 GCA_964539345.1 uncultured Actinomycetes bacterium
GCCCCGGACCGAGCCGCCGACTCGGGCGCCGGCGCCGGAACGGGCGGCGATCGGTCCACGGTGCTGTTCGTGTCCCTGGCCACCGCGAAGGCCGGCGGGGCACCCGACGCTGCGTCCGGCGGCGCGGTCGCCGACGACGGCTCGGCCGACGCGACACTCGGCGCGGCGGGAACGACCGCGCGGGGCGGGCTGCCCGCCGGCGACGCCGTCGCCCCCATTCGGCTGGACGATCTGCCCGCCGACAGCACCCCGGTCGACGTCGAGGTGGCGTTGCCGGCCGTCAGCTACCCGGTCAGCGCCGGCGACTCGCTGATCGTGCGCGTGGCGACCACCGACCAGTCCTTCGCCGGTCCGACAGCGCCCGCCGCCTACCGCATCGCGCTCGCCGGCACGTCAGGATCCGGCACTGATGGCGCCGGTGGCACCCCCGGTGCCGCACCCGGTGCCACCGGTGACGGGCACGGGCCCGGCGGCGCCGGCGCGGACGAGCAGCCGGCCGGCGCGCTCTGGGTGCCGATGGCGGACGGCACCCGGGTGGCGGGAGCCGACGACCCAGTGGGAATGGCCATCGGCCTCGGCGTGATCGTCGTGGTCGGCGTCATCGCACTGCTGCTGATCGGGCGCGGCCGGACCGAGCACCGCCGGCCCGACAGCCACCAGCCTGAGGACCGCCGGCCCGAGGGATCGGCGGCACCGTCGGCAACTGCTACCACTGCGGCGACCGACAGCGCACCACCGCTGGTCATCGCCGGACTGCGCAAGGAATACCCGGGCGGGGTCACTGCCGTGGACGACGTCAGCCTGACCGTGCGAGCCGGGCAGGTGCTGGGCCTGCTCGGACCGAACGGGGCCGGCAAGACCACCACGCTGCGGATGGTGATGGGCCTCATCGGCCCGTCGGCGGGGACGATCACCCTGTTCGGCGAGCCGGTCCGCCCCGGAGCCCCTGTGCTGTCCCGGGTCGGCAGCTTCGTGGAGGGATCGGGCTTCCTGCCGCACCTGTCCGGCCGGAAGAACCTGGAGCTGTACTGGCGGGCGACGGGGCGGCCGTCCGCCGACGCCTACCAGGAGCAGGCGCTGGAGATCGCCGGACTGGGCAGTGCGGTCCGGCGGAAGGTGCGCACCTACTCGCAGGGCATGCGGCAGCGGCTGGCGATCGCGCAGTCCATGCTGGGGCTGCCCGACCTGCTGATCCTGGACGAGCCGACCAACGGGCTGGACCCGCCGCAGATCCACGCGATGCGCGAGGTACTGCGGCGCTACGCCGCCACCGGCCGCACGGTCGTCGTCTCCAGCCACCTGCTGTCCGAGGTCGAGCAGACCTGCACGGACGTCGTCATCATCAGCCGCGGCCGGACCATCGCGGCCGGACCCGTCGCCGAGCTGGTGTCGGCCTCCACCGAGCTACTGGTCTCCACGCCGCAGGCCGGGGCCGCCCGGGCGGCGCTGCGGGAGGTGCCCGGCATCGGTGAGATGGCCGCCGTGGCCGGAGGTCTCGCCGTCGACAAGGGCGAGGCGTCGGTGGACGCCATGCTGCGGGCGCTGGTGGCCGCCGAGGTGCCGGTCACCGCCGTGGCCCCGCGCAACCGACTCGAAGAGGTGTTCCTCGATCTGGTGGGGGCGGGCGCACCGCCCGCGCCGGCCGATCCGGCGGGAGGCGAGACGCGATGAGCCCGGTGCACCACGATCATTCCGCCGACGCGGCGATGGCCGCCATGGACACGCTGCCCGCGGCGGCGCGGACCGGTGCTGCGCGGTCCCGTCCCCGCGCGCCGCTGTCCATCCGGGTCGAGCTGGCCCGGCAGTGGTATCGCCGCCGCACCCAGGTGGCGTTGGGCTTCATGCTGGTGCTGCCGCTGATCCTCGCCGGCGCATTCGCCATCGGCACCGACAACGAGGGCCCGTCGACGTCATCGTTCATCGACCTGGCGCAGTCCTCGGCGACGAACTTCGTCATGGTGACGTTGTTCTTCTCCTCCAGCTTCCTGCTGATCGTGGTGGTCTCGCTGTTCTTCGGCGACACGGTCGCGTCCGAGGCGTCGTGGTCGTCGCTGAAATATCTGCTGGCGATGCCGGTCCCGCGGATGCGGTTGCTGCGGCAGAAGCTGGTCGTGGCGGCCGTGTTCTCCGCCCTGTCGGTGCTGGTGCTCGCCGCGGTCGCCGCGGCGGTGGGACTGCTGCTCTACGGCAACGGGCCGCTGACCACGCCCACCGGCGAGACCTTCACCGCCGGGACCGCTTGGGTGCGGGTGCTGCTGGCCATGGCTGCGATCGCCGTGCAACTCGGCTGGGTCGCCGGCCTGGCGTTCCTGATGACGGTGTCCACCGACGTCCCGCTCGGCGCGGTCGGCACCGCCGTGCTGCTGTCGATCGTCTCGCAGATCCTGGACCAGATCACCGCATTGGGGGGCATCCGGAACTGGCTTCCGACGCACTACTCGTACTCGTGGACCGGCGCCCTGGTCGAGCCGATCAACTGGGCGGACATGACGCGGGGCGCGTTCTCCTCGCTGGGCTACGCGTTCGTACTGATCGTGCTGGCGTTCCTGGTGTTCCGCCGCAAGGACATCACCAGCTAGCCGGCCTACCGTGCCACCCCGGCGGCGTCCATGTCGCGGATCTCCCGCTTGAGCTCGGCGATCTCGTCCCGCAGCCGGCCGGCCAGCTCGAACTGCAGCTCCCGCGCCGCCGCCAGCATCTGCTCGGTCAGCTGCGCCACCAGGTCGGTGAGCTCGGACCGCGCCATCCCGGCGGTGTTCTGCCCGGCGTACACGCCCGAGGACCAGCTGATGTCCGCCTGCCGACCGCGCCCGCCGCGCGGCGCCCCGGACGCGGCCCCGTCCTCGCCGACCGCCTCGGCGGTGTCCTCCGCCTCGGCGTAGACGCGATCCAGGATGTCGTTGATCTTCTTGCGCAGCGGTTGCGGGTCCAGGCCGCGCTCGGTGTTGTAGGCGATCTGCTTGGCGCGCCGCCGTTCGGTCTCCTCGATCGCCCGCTGCATGGACGGTGTGAGCCGGTCGGCGTACATGTGCACCTCGCCGTTGACATTGCGGGCGGCGCGCCCGATCGTCTGGATCAGCGACGTCTCCGAGCGCAGGAAACCCTCCTTGTCCGCGTCCAGGATGGACACCAGCGAGACCTCCGGCAGGTCCAGCCCCTCCCGCAGCAGGTTGATGCCCACCAGCACGTCGTACTCCCCTATCCGCAGCTCGCGCAGCAACTCCACGCGGCGCAGCGTGTCGATGTCGGAGTGCAAGTAGCGGACCCGGATGCCCAGGTCGAGCAGGTAGTCGGTGAGGTCCTCGGCCATCTTCTTGGTCAGCGTGGTCACCAGCACCCGCTCGTCCCGCTCGGAACGCGTCCGCACCTGCTCGACCAGGTCGTCGATCTGGCCGGTGGTCGGCTTGACCACCACCGCCGGGTCCACCAGCCCGGTCGGCCGGATCACCTGCTCGACGAACTCGCCGGCGGTCTGGGTGAGCTCGTAGCTGCCGGGGGTCGCGGACAGGTAGACCGCCTGCCCGATTCGCGAGGAGAACTCGTCCCAGGTCAGCGGGCGGTTGTCCAACGCCGACGGCAGCCGGAACCCGTGGTCGACGAGGGTGCGTTTCCGCGACGAGTCCCCCTCGTACATGGCGCCGATCTGCGGCACCGTGACATGTGACTCATCGATGACCAGCAGGAAGTCCTCCGGGAAGTAGTCCAGCAGCGTCGCCGGGGCGGTGCCCGGGCCGCGCCCATCGATATGCCGCGAGTAGTTCTCGATGCCGGAGCAGAACCCCACCTGGCGCATCATCTCGATGTCGTAGGTGGTGCGCATCCGCAGCCGCTGCG
>CAZIIX010000077.1:0-2236 GCA_964539345.1 uncultured Actinomycetes bacterium
CCGATGCGGCGATCCCCGCGGCGGGGCCCCCCGCCGGCGGGTCGGTGCGCGAGACGTGCGCCGGGATGGTGCGGTCGGCCGGTGGCTGCCCCTCGCGCGGCGACGGCGAGCGCGATGCCGGGTCCGCTGCGGCGCCGGCGATCATCCCGAGGATACGGTCGGCCCGCTGCTCCACCGCTCGCAACCCGAGACTCCTGGCGGCAGAGACGGATTCGATGGCCAGCCGTTGCGCCGAGGTGAGGTCGCCCTGCTCGAGGTCCAGCGCCGCCAACTCCACCTGCGCCTGGGCCAACCAGGCCTGCGCGCCGATGCGGGAGCAGGTGGCGATGGCCTGTTCGTACCAGCGCCGGGACTGCTCGTGCTGGCCCTGCCGCCGCGCCAGGAGCGCCAGCGGTCGGGCGGCCGTGCCCCAACACGTGACGCCCAGCCCGATCGTCACCACCCGGTCCGCGAACGGCAGCAGCGCCCGCCGGAGCCGCTCGACGAGGTCGTCCGATCCGAACTCCGCCGCCACCTCCGCCAGGATCGCCACGGCCGCGAGCCAGTTCCGGCCGCGCGCAAAGGAATCCACGTCCGGCAGCGACTCGATCAGTCCTCGAGCGGCCTCCACCCGTCCCTGATGGGACCAGATCCAGGCCACCGATGCGGCCCACACCGGTTCCGCCGGGTCGGTCTGCCGGGCGTGCAGGAACACCGGTTCCATCTCCGACACGCGGCCCTGCATCCACCGGATGATCGCGATCTGGCCGGTCCACACCGCGTCGGCGTCGACGTCCCCGGCCTGCACCGCGAGCCGATAGCCGGCGTCGGCGAGCTCCTCGGCGAGGGCGAGGTTGCCGTCCATCGTTGCGCGTGCGCAGCGGAACCAGATCGCGTAGCGGCTGTCCAGTTGCTCTGCGAGGTGGCCGCGCGAGTGCACCTCGGGGGAGAGCGCCTCGTCCAGCGCCCGGACGTCCCCGGCCTCCATGAGCGCGCCCAGGTGCATGAAATACGTCATCGGCAGGAGCTGGGGGCGCAGGTCCGCGGCGGCGTCATCGGCCAACAGGGCGATCGCCTCGCCGGATAGCTCGAGCCGGCGGGGCAGCGAGTCGGGGGACAGGTCGATCGCGTACCGGGACGTCAGCGCGTAGACGCGGGCGCCGGGCGTGCCCACCGTGGCGGCCAGCTCCTCGGCGCGGTCGACGGTGGCCTGCGCGAGGTCCGGCTGGGTCAGCGACTGGGCGATGGCCAGGGCCGCCAGCAGCGCCACCCGGTGCTGGCCGGACGGTGCCGGCTCCGAGCTCAGCGCGGCCTGCAGCTCGTCGACGCGCTCGGCGGCGCGTTGGGCGGATAGGTCAAGATGGATGGGGGTCGCGGCGGAGGCGTAGGGTCCGGCGTCGCCGGGCGCGGCCGAAAATGCCAGCGTGATGGACGGATTCGGGCGGCGGGACGATGTCATCCCTTGACATACTAGCCGACCATGACTGGCCATTAACGTCCGGTTTAAGAAAGTTGACATCACCACCCATAGGGTCAGGCGGGTTGTTGTGCTCCGAATTGGCCGCGCGGGTGAGAAGACTCGCGGAACCCGGCCGCGGCACGGCACGTTCTTCGAAGGGGGTGGCGTGGTGTCGCGTGCGTCGCGCAGCTGCAAATCCGCTGTGTTCCGGGCGTTTCCACTGCTCCTGGCCGCCGTGCTCGTCGCCGGATGTTCCTCGGCGATCGGTGGCGACGCGGTGCAGGGCGAGGCGCGGGGGACGCTGACGAGCGGGCCGGACTCGCCGGCTCCGTCATCGCACCATGCCCCGGACGACCGGGACGGGCAGCAGCCCGGATCGGCGCAGCAGCAGTCGGGCGCGCCCGGCTCCGGCACGCCCGCCGAGCCGAACGATGACGCCGTCGACGACCGGCGCGAACCGACCACGGCCGACCTCATTGCCGCCGCGGTCGAGGCCGGCGAGCTCGATGAGCCGACCGCGCTGCTCTACCGCACCTGGGGTGCGCTCGGCGATCCCGCGCTGCCCAGCCGGTTTCGCGGTGCCCCCGGCCCGCACGATGTGACGCTCGCCGCGGACCTGCCCGACTCGCTCGACGCGCTCCCCGAGGACATCGCCGCGCAGCTCGAGCCGTACCTGCGCCGCCCGACCGATCCGGCCAGCGCGTTCACCGACGACCCGTCGTCCGGCGGGGACGCGAGCGCCGGCGATGACGAGGCCCCGGGCCTGCGCACCTCCGGCGGCAGCTGGCACGCCGACGC
>CAZIIX010000077.1:2336-3571 GCA_964539345.1 uncultured Actinomycetes bacterium
GACGCCGACGCGGCGGCGCCGCAGCGCTGCACCGACGGCTGGCGCTCGATGGCCGAACCGGGCGCCGATCCCGCGTTCCGCGTCTGGGTCTGCCAGAACATCGGCGCGGACGCGGCGGTCGACAGCGCCCTGGCGAGTGTTGTCGACACCGTCGCGCGCGTCTCCGCGCCGATGCGCGCCGCGGCCCCGGACGGCCTGGGCGACCCGATCCCGGATGACCCGGCGGCCGACGCCGGCCAGAGCGGCGACGAACTGATCGACATCTACGTCCTGCCCCCCGGCTGGCTGGCGCCGTACCGCGACCTCAACGAACGGCGGCTCGACGAGTTCGCCGCGGCGGTGACGATGCCGGCCGCGCCGCGCACCGCCACCACCTCGAGCGCCTACGTCCTGCTCGCCGCGGACCTGGTCGACCACCCGGAGTCCCTGGACCACGTGCTGGTGCACGAGATCTTCCACGTGCTGCAATACGCGCACTGGCGCGGCCTCGACCTGGACACCGCGTGGTTGTACGAGGCGAGCGCGGTGTGGGCCGAGACCTACTATCTGCCGGACAGTTCCGCGCGGATACACGGGCGGCTGCCGATCCTGCAGGGCAGCCCGCTGTCGCTGCTCGACGACGACTTCACCCACCGGTACGCCGCGTACCTGTGGTTCACGTTCCTGCAGCAGCAGCGCGGGCCGGCCGCCGTGTTCGGCGTGTGGGAGGCGCTGGAGTCCCAGCCGCCCGACGCCTCGGCGGCCGCCGTCATCGCCGCCCTGCAGACCCAGATCGACGTGGCCGCGGAGTTTCCCGACTTCGTGATGCGGCTGCTCAACGCCGACCTGCCCGGCGACCCGATCACACCGCGGTTCGTCGACCTCGACCCGACCTTCCCCGACGGGGAGATTCCGGTGCTGCGCCCGCAGACGTTCGCCTCGGACACGCTCGACCTCGACCACGGCGGCATCCCCGGCCTCGGCTACCGGTACACCCGGGTGGCCGTGTCCGCCCCCGACGAGGCGCCGGTCACCACGCGGCTGACCGGTGATGTGGCCGTCCCCGGCGGCGGCACGCCCGCGGTCGACGTGCTCGTCGAGGGCCCGGGCGGCGACTACACCCGGCAGGCGGTCGACCTGACCGGCACCGACCTGTGCGTGGCGGGGGAGGTCCTGCTCGTCGTCTCCAATACCGAGACGCGGATCGATGCCGAGACCACGGGATCGATCACGGTCACCCGCGACCCGGCCACGAC
>CAZIIX010000077.1:3671-7464 GCA_964539345.1 uncultured Actinomycetes bacterium
CCCAGCCGATCCGGCGGCGCCCCCGGCGACGCTCCGCCGCACGGCAACGTGGGCGTGCTCGGCGACGTCGACGGCGAGGTCTGCACCGCGCTGCGCTCCTACAGCCTGCGCATCGGCGGGATCGTCGACCTCGCGACACTGCCGGTCAGCAGCGCCGACGCCGCCGAGATCGACGCGCTGATCAGGCCCTACGTGCCCCTGTTGCCGGACGGCGCCGCGGAGCAGATCGACACGCTGCGCGCCGCCGCCGCCGACGCGGCGGGCCTGTCCGCTCGAGCCGCCGCCGATGTCCTCGACGACCCGGCCGTGCGGCAGGCGCGCACCAGCGTCGACTACCTCTACGGGATGTACTGCTCGACCGGCTAGACCCCCCACGACCACCACCACCCCTGCAGCGCCGACGGCACCGCCGATCCGGAGGGACCAGCCGGCGCCTGCGACCCCTGACAGAACGAAGGCGGAACAGTGCGCAGCATGTCCGATCGACACGCCGTACGACATCGGCGTCGACCCCTCTCCCGGCCCTGGATGGCCCTGATCGCGATCGTGGCGCTCGTCGCGACCGCCTGCACCTCGGAGGTCTCCGGGCAGGCCACGGTCGGCGATGCCCCGCCCCGGGCGGCCACCGACACCACCGGCCCGGCCCCCTCGGAACCGGCCTCCTCGGATCCGGCAGCTGACGGCGCCGTGCGGCTCGTCGACACCGTGGAGTGGCCCTCCGACACGTCCGGCATCCAGCTGCAGGACATCTGGATGTTCGCCGGGATGCGCGGCATGGCCGAGGACGGCACGAGCGAACACATCCTGGCGCAGGTCGTCGATGCGCTCGCCCCGCGCGCGGGCGAGCCGGTCCCGCTGACCGACTCCCTGGCATTCGCCCCGATCCCGGACGTGAATGCCATGTTCGCCAGCGGACTCGGCGAGGTCCGGCATGACGTCGTTGTCACCCTCGGCCTGTTCAGCGTGCGCACGGCACTCGACGGCACCGCGGTGGGCGACGCCACGCTGGGGGTGCTGAGCTCGGCGCCGGACGGAGCCACGAACGTCTCCGGCGGCGATGAGCTGGTGCTCGACACCGGGCAGATCCCCGGCCTGGACCGGTATCCCAGCGTCGTCGTCGACTACGTCTTCGGCCAGGCCGAGCCCGCCGCGGACGCGACCTACGGTGGATCCGACCCGGTGGACGTGCTGGCCGCCCGGTTCGCCGCCGGCTCCGTCACCTGGACGGGCATGGAGGTGGAGGGGCAGATGGAGACCGCGCTCCGCCGCGGGGTCGTTGGGCAACTGGAGTCGCCGGCGGCGCTCGCCGTGCGCGAGGCCGCCAACGGGATGCGCTCTCCCGGAACGGCATTCGCGCCCGCGGCCGGGCATCGTGCGCATCCCGGCGGTACGGCCCAGCCCGGCGGTGTCGTGGAGCATCCCGGGCAGCAGCCGGCCGGACCCGCACAGCAGCACCCCGCACAGCAGCCCGCCGCACAGCACCCTGCACAGCAGCCCGCCGCACAGCACCCTGCGCAGCTTCCCGCGCAGCACCCTGCGGACCCGGGCACCATCCTCGGCGGACTGCTGGGTATCCCCATCAAGGAGGGCGTGATCGGCTGGCCGACCGTCGCCTTCACCGCCTTCTGCATCGCCGGCGGCCTCCTCCTGCCCCCGCCGGCGAACGTCGTCTTCGCCGTGTTCTGCGTCGCGCTCGATGTGGTCAGCACCGTCGGCTCCATCGGTGACGCCATCAAGGACAACAACGGCGGGAACGGCGGCCGGAGCGGCGCCAGCAGCAGCGGCGACCCGCACCTGACCACATTCGACGGCGCCCGACGGTCGATGATGGCCGTGGGTGAGTTCGACATGGTGATCGCCGACGGCATGCGGGTGCAGATCCGCACCGCACCGTGGGGCACACACCAGCACATCTCGATCAACACGGCCGCGGCGTTCGACGTGAACGGCGACACCGTGGTCATCGACGCGCTCGCCGAGGAATCCGCCGACGACCCGCCGGGCGCGCTGCTGGTGACGGTCAACGGCGATCGGCACACCGTCGGCCAGGCGCAGCGGCTCGAGCTGCCCGGCGATGGCACCGTCATGCGTATCGGGGACGCGCTGCTCGTCTCCTGGCCGGACGAGAGCAGCTCCCTGGTCACCCTGCGGCACGCCAGCCTCGACATCCAGGTGAGCCTCGGCGACGAGAACACCACGGTCACCGGACTTTTCGGAGACTCCGACGGCAACCCCGACAACGACTACTTCGCCCGCGACGGCCAGCTGCCCGACCCGCTGACCGACGAGGCGTTCTACGGCGTGGTGGTGGATTCGTGGCGGGTCGACGAGGCGTCCACGCTGTTCGGCGAGGAGTTGACCCATGATCCGTCATTCCCGGCGCCCGGCGACCCGCTCGCGGAGGTCGACCCGGCAGTCTTGACGTGGGCGGAGATGATCTGCCGCGCAGCGGGTCTGGTCGAAATCGACTTCGACGAGTGCGTGCTGGACGTGGCCGCCACCGGTGACGCCGCGTTCTCCCAGCGCGCCGCGGCGAACCAGGCCATGGTCAATCCCGGCGCGTTCGACTTCGAGTCCGACCGCTCCGCCACCCTCCCGCGGCAGCGCTGGACGGTGATCCGCGACATGTCACTGACGGACTCGCCCGCGATGCTGGACGGCGTCGGCCACCTCGTGGTGGGCGTCCGCGGTGACGACGGCGCCGAGGTCCACGCACTGACCATGCCGGGCCTGGCACCGGGCTGGTCCGCGGAACTGAGCCGTGAGTGCGGCTTCGACGTCGGCGGGCAGGGGATCGTCGTGGCACCGCTGCGCGACGGTGACGACAACGTGCTGCGGATCGGCAGCGGCAGCACCGACCTGCTGGATCGGTCCGCGACGACCATCTATGACGATCCCTTGGTGCTGGGCATTCCCGGGGAGGGGAAGCCCTGCGACCAGATCGCGCTGAACACCAGCGATCCGCGGGCCGCGATCATCGGCCGGACGCAAGGCGAGGACGACCCGATGCTGTTCTGGGTCGGCGAGCAGCAGCTCGGAAGCGAGGACCCGGCGGCGGAACCCGTTGGCACACTGGATGTTCCGGGCCTGACCGGCGGTCCGGTGGTCGCCGCGGACGGCAGCGTCTGGGTGCTGACAGCGGTCGACGAGCAGCTCACCGCGGCGCGTTTCGACTCGGCCGGCGAGGAACTGGTGGACCAGGTGCGGCTGCCCGGTGCGAAGCCCGCCGGGCCCATGGTGGCGACCGAGGACGGATTCGTGGTGCCGGTGACCGGCAACGACGAGGACAGCGTGGTGCGCGTCGACGGCAGCGGCGTCGCCTGGCGGGCGCAGTTCCCAATGACCATCGACGACACCGAACTCCGCCTGCCCGAGCGGCTGTCCGTCGATGCGACGACCGTGGCCGGCTACTCCGGGTCGGACGACATCGTCGTCCTGGACGCCACATCCGGGACCCCGCAGGGCACGTTCCGGGCGACGTCGTTCAACAACAACGGCGGTGCCATCGCGCACCACGAGGGCGACATCGTGGTGGGGCCATTCGGCGGCAAGCACTGGTTGGAGGCCTACGACGCCGCCGACTTCGGACTGACCTGGGCGGTCCAGGAGCCGATCGGGGTGAAGACCAACGACGTCAAGAGGATCGACTCGCTGGGCGGGGAGGGTCTCGTGGTGCAGTCGACGGTCGGCGGCGACGAGGGCGGCATCCTGGTCGACCTGATCACGGTCGGGTAGCGGCGCGGCCGGCGGGACGGCAACCACTCGGCCGCCGTCCCGCGCGGGGCCGCCGTCC
>CAZIIX010000077.1:7564-9600 GCA_964539345.1 uncultured Actinomycetes bacterium
CACCCGCGCCGCCCGCAGCCGCGCCGGCCTCCTCCGCGCCGCCGAGCTTGCTCGCCAGACACTCGGAGAACCGGCCCAGGATCTTGTCGCCCACCTCGGCCATGACGCCGCGTCCGAACTGCGCCGGGCGCCCGGTGATGGTCAGATCCGTCGTCATGGTGACTTCGGTGCGGTCCTCGGCGAGCGCGTTCGCCGTCGCATTCACCGTCATGGACGCCGTCGACCCGGAGCGCGCCGCATTCCCGGACGCCTCGATCACCGCCCGGTGCGCCGCCTCGTCCGCCTCCACGATCCGCGCGGACCCCTTGTAGGTCAGCTGGATCGGCCCGAGCTTCACCTTGACCGAACCGCTGTACTCCTTACCATCCGCGCTGGTCAGCGTCGCACCGGGGAAACAGGCGGCCACCTGCTCCATGTCCAGCAGCGATGCCCACGCGCGATCGATCCCGACCGGTACCTCGAACCGATGTGTCAACTCCACTGCAGCCTCCAGCACGTCCGTCGATAGCCCCGATCCTAGGGGTTCGCGCCCGATTCAGCAGCCCCCGGACGCCGCCATGACGGGGGTCACCGACTATCGGTCACCCGAAGGTTGGGACCCCGTGCCATCGTGCCGGAGCCGATTTCATGTCAGGATCGTCAGTAGAACAGTGCACCTCCGCATGCGGGCCGCTCCACGATGCCGTGACGCCGTCACCGACACCGTCACGGCGAGGGGCCGCCCGTGGGGGTGGCACCGGCTAGGCCGACACGGCCGCACAGGCACGCCGCAGGTCCCGGTGATCCCGAGGCCGGGCGAGAAACGAAGGAGTCTGGTTATGGCACCTGAACGGTGGATCAGGAATCCGAAGGAAGAACCCGACCCGACGGGGCCCGGCACCTCGGGCGTGCCGTCGGCGGAGCAGATGGTCGCCGGGCTGCGCGCCACCGCCCAGGGCGAGGGCCTGGTCGAACTGCTCTCCCCGGAGGGCGAGCTCACCCCGCATCCGGACTTCCCGCTGGATGTGACGCCGGATCTGCTCAAGGGCTTCTACCGGGACATGGTGCTCATCCGGCGCATCGACCGGGAGGGCAATGCGCTGCAGCGGCAGGGGCAGCTGGGCATCTGGGTGCCGCTGCTCGGTCAGGAGGCCGCGCAGATCGGTGCCGGCCGCGCGATGCGACCGCAGGACATGGCCTTCCCCTCGTACCGCGAGCACGGCATCGCCTGGTGCCGCGGCGTCGACCCGACCGAGCTGCTGGGCATCTTCCGCGGCACCGACCACGGCGGCTGGAACCCCAAGGAGAAACGGTTCCACGACTACACGATCGTCATCGGCAACCAGGCGCTGAACGCCACCGGCTACGCCATGGGCCAGCGCTTCGACGACAAGGTGGGCAACAACGATCCGGACATCGACGAGGCCACCATCGTGTTCTTCGGTGACGGGGCGACCAGCCAGGGCGACGTGCACGAGGGCATGGTCTACGCCGCCTCGTTCGACGCGCCGGTGGTGTTCTACTGCCAGAACAATCAGTGGGCGATCTCCGAGCCGGTCGAGACCCAGTCGAGGGTGCCGCTGCACCAGCGGGCGCGGGGCTACGGCTTCCCCGGGATCCGCGTGGACGGCAACGACGTGCTGGCCTGCTACGCGGTGACCCGGTGGGCGCTGGACGAATGCCGGTCGGGCAACGGCCCCGTCATGATCGAGGCGTTCACCTACCGGATGGACGCGCACACCACCTCCGACGACCCCACTCGCTACCGGTTGGCGGACGAGACCGAGGCGTGGAAGATGTTCGACCCGATCGAGCGGGTGAAGGCGTATCTGACCCGCAGCGGAGGTGCCGATCAGGCGTTCTTCGACTCGGTGCAGGCCGACGCGGACGAGCTGGCGGCCCGGTTTAGGGCGCACACCGTGGCGATGGGGGTGCCGCCGCCGGAGGAGATATTCGCGAACGCCTACTCGGCGCCGAACGTGCAGATCGAGCGGCAGCAGGCCGAGTACTTCGAGTACCTGGCCGGGTTCGCGGACGGCGATGACGGCAGCGCCGGC
>CAZIIX010000078.1:0-4725 GCA_964539345.1 uncultured Actinomycetes bacterium
GCGGCGAGCAGTCCGACCGGGCCGGCGCCGGTGACCAGCACGTCGTCGCCGGGCTGCAGGCTCGCGCGTCGGCAGCCCCAGATCCCGACGGACAGCGGCTCGAGCAATGCGCCTTCCTCGAAGGACATCGTCTCCGGCATCGGGAAGAGGTTGCGCGCGTCGATCGCGATGTTCTCCTGCAGGGCCCCGTCATACGGCGGGGTGGCGAGGAAGACGAAATCGGGGCACAGGTGGTAGCGGCCGGCCATGCACTCGCGGCAGTTGCGGCACGGCGTCCCGGGCTCGATCGCGACGCGGTCCCCCACCTGGACGTTGGTGACCTCGGAGCCGATCTCGACGACGACGCCGGAGGCTTCGTGGCCCAGGATGATCGGCCCGTCGACCACCCAGTCGCCGATGCGGCCGATGGTGAAGTACGCGGCGTCGGACCCACAGACACCCACGGCTTCGATGCGGACGATGGCCTGCAGCGGCGTCGGATCGGGTCGGGGCACGTCCTCGATCGCCATGACGTTGAGTTCCTGCATCACGGCTGCCCGCTGCGTGGTCATGCTGCCTCCGTTTTGTAACGTTCCAAAATATCGCCGTGGCTGTAAGGTAGGTCACCTTTTGGAACGTGTCAAAAGCAATTCGTGCTTTGTTATACGACCGTGACCCAGACCTCACCGTCCGCGATGGCGATGTCGGGCCGCTCCCCCATCAGAGGTAAAGTCGCACGTCGTGAGGGCTCGCGCGAGTATCAGGGACGTGGCACGGCGCGCGGGCGTCTCCCCCGCGACGGTGTCCAACGCCCTCAACCACCCCGAGCGCGTGCGGCCCGACCGGCTCACCCGGATCCAGCACGCGATGGAGGAGCTGCACTACGTCCGCAGCGAGGTCGCGCGGCACTTGCGGTCCGGGCGCTCGACGACGATCGGCCTGCTACTGCTGGATGCGAGCAACCCCGGGTTCACGCAGATGGCCCAGGGCGTCGAGGACGCCGTGGCCGATGGCGGCTGGACCGTCCTGACCGGCAACAGCCGCCGTGACGCGGCGCGCGAGGCGCGGTACCTGCAGACCTACAGCGAGCAGCAGGCGGCGGGATTGATCATCGTCCCGCGCGACGGCGTCAGCTCCGCGTTGGCCCGCATCCAGGCGCACCACACCCCGGTGGTCCTGCTGGACCGCTCCGACGCCGACCCGACGCGGTACTCGGTCTCGGTCGACGACTATCACGGGGGGCGGACCGCCGCCGAGCATCTGATCGACCTCGGCCACCGGCACATCGCGTTCATCGGCACGCCCGAGGCGGCCGAACCGGTGCGCGAGCGGTTCCTGGGCGTCTGTCACGGCGTGCAGCAGGCGTCGATGCCGGTCCGGCTGGAGCAGATCAACGCGGGCCTGACCCTCGCCGATGGCCGCACTGTCGGGCACCAGCTCGCTGCCATGCCAGACCGGCCCACCGCGGTCATCGCCGCCATCGACATGGTCGCGTTCGGCATCCTGCAGTCGCTGTTGGAACTGGGAGTCCGCGTACCGCAAGACATCTCGCTCTGCGGGTATGACGATACCGAGTTCGCCGCGCAACTTGCGCCGCCGCTGACCAGTGTCCGGCGACCGCACTACCAGCTCGGCCTGTCGGCGGGCCGGATGCTGCTGACGCTGCTGGACGGCGCGGAGCCGGAGGAGCGGCACCTCCGCTACCGACCGGAGCTCATCGTCCGAGCCAGCACCGCGGCGCCGGCCGACGGCATCACGGAGCCGACAGTGCCGCGGTGATCGCGTCGACCAGCTGGTCGAAGACGCCGGCGGCCGCCGCGACGGTGTACTCGTCCTCGCCCGCGTCGATCGTCGTCAGGCGGGCGCCGGCCTCGGCCGCGATCAACCCGCCGGCGGCACCGTCCCATGGGAACAGGCCGCTCTCGAAGTAGCCGTCCAGGGTGCCGGCGGCGACGCCGCACAGGTCGAGTGCGGCGGACCCGCATCGGCGCACGTCACGGATCTGCGGCAGCATCGTCGCGAACAGGGCCGCCTGACGGACGCGCGTCTGCGCCGAGTAGGCGAAGCCGGTGCCCATCAGACTCATCGACAGCTCCGTGGTCGGTCGGCAGCGCAGCGGCACTCCGTCACTGCGCGCTCCTCCCCCGCGAACAGCCTCGTACACCAGCCCGGTGCGGGCGTCGAAGACCGCACCGGCCACCACCTGCCCGTCGGATTCGGCCGCGACGGACACGGCGTAGGCGCGGCGGCCGTAGAGGTAGTTGACCGTGCCGTCGATCGGGTCCACGACCCACCGCACCCCCGAGGTTCCGGGCCGGGAGGTGCCCTCTTCGCCGAGAATGCCGTCATCGGGGCGGTTCTCGTCGATCAGCCGGACGATGAGCCGCTCGGAGGCCCGATCCATCACGGTGACCGCGTCGGTGGGGGTCGATTTGGACTCGGCGCCCAGGTCATCGGGCCGGTGGGCGATGAGCGCCCCCGCCTCGCGGGCGATGCGGACCGCGAGGTCGCGCAGTGCGGTCGGATCGGCCTGGTCGGTCACGTCGTGTCGCCTCCTGGGTGTCGCTCCCGATGGTAGGCGGCTGCGTGGCTCGCCCCCGGGTCCGGGCACATTCGGCGACGGCATCGGCAAGGATGGACCAGTGTCATCCACCAGCGCATCCCGGGGCCGCGGCGCGGCGGGCACGGCCGGCGCGGCGGTCACGGCCGGCGCACCGCGTGCGGCGAACCCCTCGGCGGGCGGGCCGATCGCCCGGGCGCGGCACCCCAGGGTGATCATCGCGGTGCTGTCCGGTGCACTCGCGTTGGCGGCGGCCGATCAGACGATCGTCGGGGCGGTCGCCCCGGACCTGAAGGTCGCGCTGGGTATCGACAACGCCCAGATCGGCCTGCTCGTCACCCTGGCCAGCCTGACGGCGGCGGCCACCACGATCCCGTTCGGCATCCTCGCCGATCGTGCGCACCGCGTCCGGCTGCTGGCGCTGTGCGCGATGGAGTGGTCGGTGTCGGTCGGGATCGCCGGCATCTCGGAGACGTACACCACGGTGGTCATCGCGCAATTGGCGCTCGGCGCCGGTGTGGGCGCGGCCGGGCCGATCGTCGCGTCGCTGGTGGGCGACCTGTTCCCGGCGGGCTCGCGCGGCCGCGCGCTCGGGTTCATCCTCGCGGGCGAATTCGCCGGTGCCGCATCGGGTCTGCTGGTGGCAGGCGAGCTGGCGGCGGTGTGGTCGTGGCGCGGATCGTTCTGGGTGCTCGGCGCGGTCGGGCCGGTGCTGGCCGTGATGTTGCTGTGGTTCCTGCCGGAGCCGGCGCGCGGCGTCACTTCGCGCGAGCCCGACCCGGCCACCGCCGCCGCGCCGCCCTCCACCGCAGACACGCCCTCCGCCAGCACACCAGCAGCCGCCGTCACACCCGGGGCCGAGACACCGGATCCCCGACCGCCGGCCGTCACGCGCAGCGGACTGGCCGCAGCCATCGAACGCGCCGGTGTCCCGCCCCGCCCGCACCACGTTCTCACCGAGGACCCCGCCCGCAAGCCGCTACGCTGGGCGGTCCGCCACGTGCTGTCGATCCCGACCAACGTCGTCATCATCATCGCGTCGGCCATGTGCTACTTCTACGTGGCCGGCATGCAGACGTTCGCGATCGTCTACCTGCGGGGCCGCTTCGACCTCAGCCAGGAATGGGCGACGGCGCTGCTCGTCGTGATCGGGGCGGGTGTCATCGCCGGCATCCTCACCACCGGGACCGTCTCGGACCGTCGCATCTCCCGCGGGCACGCCACCACCCGGCCGGTCGTGGGCGGGCTGTGCTTCGCCGCGGCCCTGGTGTTCTTCACGCCCGGGTTCTTCTCGACCGTGCTGGTCATCGCCGTGCCGCTGCTGTTCCTCGGCGCGGCGGCGCTCGGCGGGGTCAACCCTCCGCTGGACGCGGCCCGACTCGACGTCGTGCACTCGCGGCTGTGGGGCCGGGCGGAAGCGGTGCGCACGTTCCTGCAGAACCTGATCAAGGCCGGCGCGCCCCTGCTCTTCGGCTGGATGTCCACCGTCCTGGCCCACCCGGACGAGGATCTGGATGCCGTGCAGGGCGGCGGCGCGGTGGGGCTCACCCGCACGTTCCTCGTGTTGCAGGTGGTCTTCGTCATCGCGGGGGTGGTGCTGCTCCTCACTCGGCGGGCCTACACCCGCGACGTCGCCACGGCGCTCGCGTCCGAACGAGCCGTGCGGCGGGCGGCGTCTCGCTGATCACCGCCTTTTGCTATGACGATCCTTCCCGCGACTCCGGCCCGCGGCCGCCCCGAGACGGCCGCACCGCGAGGTGCCTCGCCTCTGCCGACCCATAAGTTTCATAAATTATGGGTTCTTCGCCCTTGCCTCTCGACAAGTTCATAACTTTGCAAAACTATGGGGTCGTGGAGACACTCGATCTGATCGCAGGCGGGGAGACACTTCACGTCGAGTTCAAGACGGATCTCAACGATGACGAACTCGTCAAGGCCCTGGCCTGCCTCACCGACTACGTGGGCACCTACGGATCTATCACTCGAGGTCAGGCCGCGGAGCTGTGCCAGCTCTCCCCGCCCCGCGCACGTACTGTCTTGAAAGGACTCGTCGACGAAGGTGTCTTGGTGATCACTGGCCAGCGCCGAGGCGCCAGATACGTGCTCGCGCACCGACCGCCGGTGACGTAGATCCGGCACCATGGGCGGCATGAAGCTCACGCTCGACCTGCACGACATCTACAACC
>CAZIIX010000078.1:4825-9431 GCA_964539345.1 uncultured Actinomycetes bacterium
TCCGGCACCATGGGCGGCATGAAGCTCACGCTCGACCTGCACGACATCTACAACCGGGGCGCCGACATCGACCGCGCGCTGCAGGGCATCATCGACGAGGCGGTCGCGAAGAAGGCGAAGCTGGTCGAGATCATCCCGGGCAAGGGGTCGGGCCAGCTCAAAAAGCGTGTCCTCCGATTCCTGGACCGCAAGGACATCAAGGCGCTCTACCATCGGGTCGAGAAGGATTCCCGCAATTTCGGCCGGCTGTGGGTCCATTTCCGCTGGAAGTGAGCGGCGCCGGTACCGGCCGGCCTCGACATACCCGCGACGGCCGGGCGCGGCACCGGCACGGAGAGGAGCCAGGTGCGCACTCTGCTCGTCACCGGCGGCGCCGGGTTCATCGGAGCCAATTTCGTGCGACACACGTTGGCGCACAGCGATGACGAGGTCATCGTGCTGGACAAGTTCACCTACGCCGCCCACCCCGACTCGCTGGCGGATCTGCCCGCCGACAGGCTGACCGTCATCCGCGGCGACATCGCCGACCCCGCCACCGTCGCACCGCTGGCCGCCCGGCTCGATCCGGCCGCCGACGCCATCGTGCACATCGCCGCCGAGTCACACAACGACCGCTCGCTGCAGGACCCGACCCCGTTCGTGCACACCAATCTGGTCGGCACGTTCACCCTGCTGGAGGCCGCCCGCCGGCATGGCCTGCGCTTCCATCAGGTCTCCACCGATGAGGTGTTCGGCGACCTGCCGCTCGAGGGCCCGGACCGATTCACCGAGTCCAGCCCCTACCGGCCGTCCAGTCCGTACTCCGCCACCAAGGCCGGGGCGGACATGCTGGTGCGCGCCTGGGTCCGCTCGTTCGGCCTGCGCGCCACGATCTCCCAGTGCTGCAACAACTTCGGGCCGTACCAGAACGTGGAGAAGTTCATCCCGCAGCAGATCACCCGGGTGTTGCGCGGACGCCGACCGGCGGTCTACGGCACCGGCGAGAACGTGCGCGACTGGATCCAGGTCGACGACCATTCCGCCGCCGTCACCCGCATCCTGGATGCCGGCAGCATCGGCGAGAACTACGTCATCGGCGCCGGAATGCAGCGGGCCAACAAGGATGTCGTCGCGCTGATCCTCGAGCTGCTGGGCGAGCCGCCCGACGCGTTCGATCTCGTCGCCGACCGTCCGGGCCACGACCTGCGCTACGCGATCGACGCGACGAGACTGCGCACCGAACTGGGCTGGCGGCCGCGGCACACCGACTTTCGCGCCGCCCTGGCCGCCACCATCGATTGGTATCGGCGGAATCGGCGGTGGTGGTCGCGCGCATCGGTGCCCGACGAGCAAACATGAGAGAGTTCTCACCATGCGATCACCGTCGTCTCACCACCACCCGCGAGCCTGGTGAGTATGCGTCGCTACATGCTCACCCTGCTGCTGACCGCCACCCTCGTGGGTCTCGGTGCCTGGTTCGCCGCGGCCTCCCTGGTCCAACCGAGCGTGCCCGACCTTGGCCCGGTGGTCCGGGTATCGAGTATGACGTCGCCTCCGGGCGCGCCCGGCACGACGACCGACACACCTCCGGCCGGCACGGATAGCACGACGTCCGCCATCGGCAGTACCGGCGGCACCGGCAGCACCGGCGAACGCACGTCCACCGCGACCCGCACCGGGTCCGCGTCCACGACACCGACCACCGGGCCGACCACGGACCGGCATCCCGGCGGCGACGCCACCGGATCTGAGACCACCGGGTCCACCGCGCCGTCCGCGACCACCGGCCGGCCGGCCGCGCCCACGACCGACGCCGCCCCGACCAGCAGCTCCCCGACCACGCCTCGCACGCCGAGCACCCCGCGCACCAGCAGCACAGATTCCGGGGCCACGGCCGTCACCGGGGGCGGCGTCTGCCCGGCCGGGGACGACGATGACGACGATGACGAGGACGACGACGATGACGATCACCACCACCCGGACGATGATGATGACGACGACGATGACGACGACGACTGGTGCGACGATTGAGCGATAGCCGCCCCGCGGCACCGGGTGCCGACCCTCCTGCCGTGTCGCGCGCGTCCTACACGTCCCGCCGCACCGGCCGTCCGCGACGATTCGGGCTGAGCGCCCGCGTCCGCATCGTCGGCTGGTGCGTGCTATTGGTGACGCTCGCGCTGGCGATCGCCGTGCTGGTGGCCGGCCGTGTGCTGCTCACCCGGGGGGACAACCGGCTGGCGGCGGAGATCGTGCATGAGTCGAACAAGCTCCGGGCGTACGCGTCCCAGGCCGTCGATCCGCGCACCGCCCAGCCGTTCGCCACCGTCGACGGGCTCCTCGCCGGATACCTGCGGGACAATCTGCCCGACCATGACGAGACCTTCTTCTCCGTCGTCGATGGCGCGGCCGCGCATCGCAGTGCCCAGCGCCCGCTGGCCCGTGTCGATCGGGACGCGGACGTCGTCGCGTTCGCGGCGGCAGCGACCCACCCGGTGGCGGAGGTGTTCCCCAGCAGCGCCGGCCCGGCATTGGTGGGGGTGTTCCCGGTGGACATGGTCGCCGACCCGCGACCGGCCGCGCTGGTGATCGTGGAGTTCATCGGACCGGAACGCGCCGAGGCGTGGTCGCTGATCCGCACTCTGGCACTGATCAGTGCGATCGCGCTGGCCGCCGCCGGGCTCGTGGCCTGGCTGATCGCCGGTCGTGTGTTGCGTCCCATCCGGCAGGTGCGCCAGACGGCCGACCGCATCGGCGACTCGGACCTGTCCAGCCGGATCGACGTCACCGGCAATGACGACGTCGCCCACCTCGCCCGGACGTTCAACCGCATGCTCGACCGCCTCCAGGCGGCGTTCGCCGCGCAGCGCGCGTTCCTCAATGACGCCGGCCACGAGCTGCGCACCCCGCTGACCATCGTGCGCGGCCATCTGGAGCTGATGGGCACCGAGCCGGATGAGGTGCGGCACACGGTGCCGCTGCTGCTCGACGAGGTCGACCGGATGCGCCGCATCGTCGACGACCTGACAGTCCTCGCCCAGGCCGACCGGCCCGACTTCCTGCACCCGGAGGTGGTCGACGCGGCCGATCTGGTCGTCGAGCTGATCGCGAAGGCGTCGGCCATGGCACCCCGATCCTGGAAGATCGACGCGGTCACCGAGGCGCACCCCTACGCCGACGGGCAACGGCTCACCCAGGCGCTCATGCAGCTGTGCGCCAACGCGGTCGCGCACACCGGGCCCGAGGACACGATCGCCGCAGGCGTCGCCGTGGTCGGCGCGGACCTGCGATTGTGGGTGCGGGACACCGGATCCGGCATCGCACCGGAGGATCGCGATCGGATCTTCGAACGGAGCGTGCGCGGCCGGTCGAGCAAGCCGGGGACCGGCGCCGGCCTCGGCCTGGCCATCGTGTCCTCGATCGCCGCGGCGCACGGCGGCACGGTGACCCTGGAGAGCGCCCCCGGCGTGGGGTCCAGGTTCACGATCGTGATTCCGCTGCGCACCCGCGCGGCGATGCCCGACCCGGAGGTGGTGGATGATGGCGACCATTCTGATCGCTGAGGACGAACAGCGCATCGCGTCCTTCCTGCAGAAGGGTCTGGAGCGCAACGGATTCACCGTCCAGGTGGCGTCGGACGGCGAGTCCGCGTATCGGCTCGCCGCGTCCGGCACGTTCGACCTCGTCATCCTCGACATCGGGCTTCCCGTCATGGACGGATTCTCGGTGCTGCGCCGGTTACGCGCCGGCCGGGTTGCCGTGCCGGTCATCATCCTGACGGCGCGCAACGAGGTTGCCGACACCGTCGCCGGGCTGGAGGGCGGCGCCGACGACTACATCGCCAAACCGTTCGCGTTCGACGAGGTGCTCGCCCGGGTGCGGCTGCGATTGCGCTCCGATGCCCGGCCGGAGGCGACCGTGCTGCGCGCCGGGGATCTCGAGCTCGATCTGCGCACCCGGCGCGCCCAGGTGGGCGGCGATGCGGTGGAGCTCACCAGCAGGGAGTTCGCCCTCGCCCAGGTGTTCTTCGAGCACCCAGACCAGGTCCTCACCCGCGAGCAGCTGCTCAGCCGCGTCTGGGGTTTCGACTTCGACCCCGGATCGAACGTGGTCGACGTGTATGTCCGGTATCTGCGGCGAAAGCTCGGCGATGATCACATTCAGACGGTTCGTGGCGCGGGGTACCGCTTCGTCCCATAACCGGTGCGGGCGCGGGCATCTCGGGCCGCGTCGGGATCGCCGCTCGGCGCCCCGCGGAGATGAGATCCTTCTCATCGGCGTCTCAGGAAGGCGCCATCGTCGGTCGGCAGAGTTGATGGCATCAGCAGGACATGCCCTGGGAGACCGGGCCGATCGAAGGAGCCCCCGTGCCTATCACCGCCACACTCGCGCTTGCCGTCGCCATCGACCTGGTCGCCATCACCATCCTGGCGGGGCCGCTGTACTTCCGTCGTCATCGCCGGCGCGATCTGATGCTCTCCTATGTGGCACTGAACGTCGGCGTGCTCGGCGTCGCCATCGCGCTGTCCGGTTCGCAGGTCGGTGTCGGCCTCGGGCTTGGCCTGTTCGGCGTGCTGTCCATCGTGCGGCTGCGCTCGGACCAGATCAGCCAGGCCGAGATCGCCTA
>CAZIIX010000079.1:0-1091 GCA_964539345.1 uncultured Actinomycetes bacterium
CGGCCGCCGTGTGGTTCGCTGGGTTGATGAGCGACGTGATAGCGCCCGCAGAGGGTCTTCGCACCCCATGGGACGAGCTGCCCGCATCGGTCCGCTCGGCCGTGCAGCAGATTCTCGGATGGCGGGTGGCATCCGCCCGGACCCAGTCGGGAGGATTCTCCCCGGGCGTCGCTGCCCAGCTGCACAGCCGCGATGGCCGGCGCGCGTTCGTCAAGGCCGTCGGACCCCACCCGAACCCGGACACTCCCGACCTCCACCGACGCGAGGCCCGCATCGCGGCGGCGCTGCCGGAGTCCGCACCGGTCTCCCGACTGGTCGGCGTGCATGACGACGGGAACTGGGTTGCGCTAGTCTTCTCCGACGTGCCCGGGCATCTGCCTGCGCTGCCGTGGCAGCCAGACACCGTGGCGACCGTGCTCGACGGCATTGCCCGACTGCACGCCGCGCTGACCCCCAGCCCGATCGACGACATCCCTGACATCGTCGACGAACTGCGGCCCATCATGGACGGGTGGCGACGGATCAGCGATGACGCCGCACTGCGCGAGCGAGTGGACGATTGGTGCGCCCGGCACTTGGCGGAACTCGTCGGCCTCGGCGACGGATGGCAGGACGTGGTCCGCGGCGACACGCTCCTGCACGGCGACCTCCGTGCCGACAACATCCTGCTGACCGACGACGGTCCCGTCTTCGTTGACTGGCCATGGGCGGCCCGCGGCGCCCCGTGGGTCGACATCGCGCTGATGGCACCGTCCGTCGCCGCCCAGGGCGGCCCGCTGCCGGCAGCGTTCCTCGCCGCTGCGCCCGCCGCCGCGGACGTGCCGGATGAGGCTCTCGCCCCGTTCGTCGCCGGGCTCGCCGGCTACTTCACGCACGCCGCCCTCCTCCCGGCCCCCGACGGCCTGCCGACGCTGCGCGGCTTCCAGCGCATGCAGGCCCGCGCCGCGTGCGACTGGGCGCGTGCGGTCACCGGCCTGGACTAAAGGTTCCGCGCACGGCCAGCGGTTCGCGGCCCGCGAGAGTTGCCCGGCACCCAGGCCTGCGTCATCGCTCTCCACGCGTGTTCCCCGGCACCCAGGCCACCGTCATCG
>CAZIIX010000079.1:1191-2567 GCA_964539345.1 uncultured Actinomycetes bacterium
GTTCCCCGGCACCCAGGCCACCGTCATCGCCCTCCACTCGCGTTCCCCGGCACCGATGCCTCCGACATCGCTATTGACTGAATATTCAGTCAGTGTCAGACTCCCGGTGATCATCGTGCGGACGACGGAACGGGAGAACGGCGTGGAACCACACTCGAACGGGTCGATCCACGACGCGCGCACCGGGGCGGACCGCATCCTGGACGCCGCGGTGGACCTGTTCGGCCGCGACGGCGTCACCGGCACCAGTCTGAAGGCCATTGCCGCCGCCGCGGGTGTCTCGCAGGCGCTGGTGGTGCACCATTTCGGTTCCAAGGAGGGTCTGCGGCGCGCCTGCGACCACTATGTCGCCCGGTCGGTCCGCGCCAGCAAGGAGGCCAGCATCGCGGCCGGGCCGGGCCTGGACCCGTTCCACGCCCTGCGCCACGTCGAACGGAGCCAACCCCTGCTGCGCTACCTCGCCCGCGCCCTGACCGAGGGCGGCGACCAGGCGCGCGCCCTGGTCGACGAGTTCGTCGCCGATGCCGAGCAGTACCTCGCCCGGGCAGAGGCCGACGGTCTGGTCAAACCCAGCCGGGAACCGCGGGAACGGACCATCCTGCTGGTCATCTGGTCGATGGGCGCGCTGGCCATGCACGACCACGTCAAACGCCTGCTCGGCGTCGACTTCCTGTCACCCGACGACCCGCCCGAGAGTATGACGCCCTACCTGCGGCCCGCGCTCGAACTGCTCTCCCAGGGGCTGTTCGTCGACGGAGCCTTCGACGGAACGAGGACATGACGATGCACTCAGACGACCCGGTGATCTCGGCGCACGGACTGGTCAAGACGTTCGGCAGTACCCGCGCCCTGGACGGACTGGACCTGGCAGTCGCACCCGGCGAGGTGCACGGCTTCCTCGGCCCCAACGGAGCGGGCAAGTCCACCACGATGCGGATCCTGCTCGGCCTGCTGCGCGCCGACGCGGGTACGGTGCGGCTGCTCGGCGGCGACCCGTGGCGCGATGCCGTCGCACTGCACCGCCGATTGGCCTACGTCCCCGGCGACGTCGACCTCTGGCCGAACCTGACCGGCGGCGAGACCATCGACCTGTTCGCCCGGCTCCGCGGCCGACTGGATCGCACGCGCCGCGCCGAGCTGTGCGAGCGGTTCGATCTGGATCCGACCAAGAAGGCCCGCACCTACTCGAAGGGCAACCGGCAGAAGGTCGCGCTGATCTCCGCGCTGGTCTCGGACGTCGAGCTGCTGCTGCTCGACGAGCCCACGGCAGGCCTGGATCCGCTGATGGAGGTCGTCTTCCAACGGGCGATCGCCGAGGCGAAGCAGGCGGGCCGCACGGTCCTGCTGTCCAGCCACATCCTCGCCCAGGTCGAGGT
>CAZIIX010000079.1:2667-4598 GCA_964539345.1 uncultured Actinomycetes bacterium
GCGCATCCGCCGACCCTGGAGCAGCTGCTGATGCGCTACTACGGCGACGAGGTCGAGCACTCCCCCGCGACCGCCCAGGATGCCCTGCTATGACGACGCCCCTGGCCTCGCCCGTCGCGAGCGGCGGCGGTACCACCTCGCTGACCGGCGTGCGCACACTGGTCCGGTTCCTGCTGCGCCGCGACCGGATCAGGCTCCCCGCGTGGGCGGCCGGGCTGGGGCTGTTCGTGGTCTACATCGGCGCGGCGCTGCCCCAGATCGCGCCGACGCCGGCCGATCTCGCGTCGGTGACCACGATCTTCACCCAGCCCGTGGGGCGGATGTTCACCGGGCCGGCGTTCGGCATGGACGCTCCCACCTACGACCGGTTCTTCGCCGCCGGGTACGCGCCGTACCTGTTCCTGCTCGCGGCGTTGATGAACGTGCTGCTCGTCGTCCGGCATACCCGTGCGGAGGAGCAGGCCGGCCGGGCGGAGCTGGTCCGGGCGAGCGTCACCGGCCGGTATGCGGCGCTGACCGCCTGCCTGGTCGTGGCGGTCATCAGCGATGTCGTGGTCGCCGTCGTCGTCACCGCGGTGGCGGTCGGTGTCGGGTTCGCGCCGGCGGGTTCGTTGCTGATCGGTCTCGGGACGGCGCTGACCGGGATCGCGTTCGCCGGCATCGCTGCGGTCGCCGCGCAGCTCACCGAGTATTCGCGCGCGGCGGTCGGCATCGCCGGCGCGGTGCTCGGCGGCAGTTTCGCGATCCGGGCCGTCGGCGACATGGCGGCGACCGGCGGCAGCGCGTTGTCCTGGGTCTCGCCGTTGGGCTGGGCTCCGCAGACCGCCCCGTACGTCCACGACCGGTGGTGGCCGCTGCTGCCGCTGGCGGCGCTGGCGGTCGGGGCGATCGCCGTCGGATACGCGTTGCAGGGAAGGCGTGACCTCGGCGCCGGGCTGATCGCGGCCAGGCCGGGCGCCGTGCATGCTCATCCGTCGCTGGGCACGCCGCTGGGCCTGGCGGTCCGCCTCCAGCGCGGTGCGTGCTACGGCTGGGGCGCGGGCATCCTGCTGCTGGGGGTCGTCGACGGCGCATTCACCCAGGCGCTGATCGACGCCGGTGACCGCATGCCCGCGGCGCTGCGCGAGATGTTCGGCACGCAGGGGCTATTGGACGGGTACGTCGCCTATCTCGGCTCGTTCGTCGGCGTACTCATCGCCGCGTACGTGGTGTTCGCGATGCAGACGCTCCGCGGCGAGGAGCGTGCCGGGCGCGCCGACGCGGTGCTGGCGACCCCGGTCGGCCGGGCCACCTGGCTGGCCACCCAGGCAGCGGTCGTCGGGCTCGCCGCGTCGGCGGTCTGTGTCGTCACCGGGGTGGGCACCGGGCTCGCGGCGGCCGGCGTGACCGGGCGGTGGGCGCTCGTCGCGGACGTGCTGGCCGCGCACGTCGGCTATCTGCCGGCGATCCTGGTGGTGCTGGCCGTCTGCGCCGCGCTCTACGGATGGGTCCCGCGACTGCTGGCGCCGCTGGGGTGGGCCCTGGCGGCACTCACGATGGTCGTGGCGTTCTTCGGTGATCTCCTCGACGTTCCCGGCTGGATCGCCGGTCTGTCGCCCTTTCGGCACCTCGCGCAGCTGCCGGTCGAGGATTTCGCGCCCGCACCGTTCGTCGGTCTGATCGCGCTCGCCGCCGCGGGGCTGGTGGCGGGCCTGGCCGGCTTCCGGCGGCGGCAGGTGCGCCTGGTGTAGCGATGCCGCCGTGGCCCGGACGGTGGGTGTCCGGGCCACGGCGGAATCCACGGGTCAGTTCAGCCGCTTGCGCCAGGCGCCGAGCAGCAGCAGGAACACGCCGCCGAGCACCAGGATCAGGCCGGCAGCGACCTGCCCCGGTCCGTTGTGGATCCCGGTCAGTGGCAGGGTGCCGGCGGCGCCCGGGTCACTGCCCGGGTC
>CAZIIX010000079.1:4698-9395 GCA_964539345.1 uncultured Actinomycetes bacterium
GCCCGGGTCACTGCCCGGGTCGCTGTCCGGCGTGCCGTTGTCCACGTCGGTGGCCGGCGCCTCGTTGCCCTCCTGGTTGTCGCTGTCGGCCCCGGGGTCCACGACCTCCTGCTCGATCTCGATCACACCGGCATCCCACGTGGGATCGATGCCCTGGGTGGCACCGAGCTCGCGGTCGTAGTCGGTGGTCAGCGCAGCGTTGCTGTCGTCGAGCACGAACGGGGCGGTCAGACCGGTTACGACATCGGCGTCCGAGTCGGCTGCGTCATCGCCGGCGTCGGCGGTGGTGAACCGATACTGGGCGGACTGTTCCGCGGTGAGCGTGAAGCGCACCTGGTAGGTCCCTGCCGGCAGGTTGTCGAACAGGTACCGGCCGGCGGTGTCGGTCGAGGTCGTGGCCACGACGGTGCCGTCGCGGTCGAGCAGGTCGACGGTCACACCCTCCAGCACAGGCTCATCGCTTCCCTGCAGGCCGTCCTTGTTCGAGTCGACCCACACGTAGTCGCCGACGGCGTAGGACTTGGTGATGAAGCCGAAGTCCAGTGTCGGGTCGCGCATTCCGTCCTCGTGCAGGTCGCCCGGCTCCGTCGAGGATGTCCAGGTCGAGGAGTCCTCGCCCCGGTCCTCGCTGCCACCTTCCTGTGTCGGAACGTAGGGCGCGAGCGCCTCGGCCGACGTGTCCCGGTCGATGCAGACGGTGTAGGTCTGGTCGCCGTCCAGCGCCGGCAGATCGTCGAACGAGTACTGGCCGTTCTCGTCGGTGACGACCGGGCCGACCGGGTCGCCATACACGTTCGTGACCGGCTCGCCGTCCGGGCCGACCAGGCACAGCGTGACGCCTGCGATGCCGGGCTCCCCCTCGTCCTGCACACCGTCGCGGTTCTCGTCGACCCAGACGTAGTCCCCGACCGACACGGACTTCAGGTTCACGCCCGCGTCCCAGGTCGGGTCCACGCCCTGCGTGGCGTCGAACTCGCGGTCATAGTCGGTCGTCAGCGCCGCGTTGTCGTCGTTCAGCGAGATCAGCACGGTGGTGCCGGTCGCCGGGTCGGCATCCGAATCGGCCGCGTCGTCGTCACCGCTGTCCAGCGAGGTGAACTGGTACTTCTTCGCCTGTTCGTCGGTCAGCGTGAAGGTGATGACGTAGTCACCCGCCGGCAGATCATCGAACAGGTACCGACCCTCGGCGTCGGTGACGGTCGACGGCACCTCATTGCCGTGGACGTCCGTCACCGGAGCACCCTCGGCGTCGGTGATCGACACCGTCACCCCCGGCAGCACCTCTTCGTCCGGATCCTGGATGCCGTCGCGATCGCTGTCGACCCAGGTGAAGTCGCCGACCGCGTAGGACTTCTCGACCACGCCGGCGTCCCAGGTGGGGTCGATGCCCTGCGTCGCCCGGAACTCCTGGTCGGTGTAGTCGGTGGTCAACGCCTCGTTCGAGTCATCGAGCGTGAATGGCTCGGTGACGGCGACGGCCGGGTTCGTCTCGTCCGGGGTGCCGTCGGAGTCGACCTCGTCGGCATCGACGCCGGTCTCGACCGCGGTCGAGTCGACCGTGGTGAAGACGTACCGTTCCGCCTGCTCGTCGGTCAGCGTGAAGCGCACCTGGTAGGTGCCGGCCGGCAGGTTGTCGAACAGGTACCGCCCATCGGCGTCCGTCGTGGTTTGCACCGGCTCGCCGTCGGCATCCTGTACCGGGTTTCCGTCACCGTCGAGCAATTCGACGGTCACACCGGGCAGGACAGCCTCGTCACTGCCCTGGATGCCATCACGATCGCTGTCGATCCAGGTGTAGTCGCCGACCGCGTAGGTCAACGGGTGGATGACGGCCTGGCTGCCGCCGGTGATCGAGTTCACGACGTCGTCGCTGCCGGTGCAGGTCACGCGCACGGCGAAGAAGACGGAGTAGGTACCGCTGCCGGGATCGCGTTGGAAGGAACTCTTCCCATCGGCGATGCCAAGGGTGACGATGCCGTCACTGTAACTGGCCGCCAGATTGCCACCGATGTCTTGCGTGCTGGTGTCGGAGGCGTTCTGCACCGCGTCGTCGAACCCGTCAGTGCCGACCACCGCGGGGGCGATGAAGCCCTGGAAGTGTGCACACTGCGGTAGGACGTCGACGATGTCGCTCGGGTGCGCACCTCGCTCGCCGTAATTGCCGTGTGCGACGAAGTCGATCCGATAGACGTACGGGTTGTCGGCAAGGGTCCGGTCGGGATTCAGATCGGAATTGATGCCGGAGACCCATGGCGAGCCGGTGGTCGCGTTCGCGTCGTAGACGAGTTTTCGTGTCTCGTACTCGCTGCCGTATGTCGTGGCGCTCGTCTGCACCTCGGAATTGAACGTCGGCTGGCCGTCGGTGCCCGTCAGGATCGCCTTGTTGTAGATCGTCAATGTCTGGCGTGCCGCCAGTTCCACGGTCGTGAGCGTGATCGAGACGACCCACTGCTTGTCAGCTCCTCGGGCATCCACGACCTGCACGCCGCTGTCGCTCAGGGTGATCTGCAGGTTGCCGTCGGCATCCTGGCTCAGCGCAAAATCATCCGCGTCGAGCGGCTGCCAGTCGTAGGTCCCGCCGACGGATACCCCGGTCAGGTCCTCGCCCAGGTCGAACACCGTCGCATCGATGTAGTCGGTGATCGTCGACGTGCGAGCATCGATGCCGTTGCCTGCGCCCACCGTAAACGTGTAGGTGATCGGGGTGGCCTCATTCGGGTCGACGTGCACCTCGCCGTCCGCATTCTCCGTCGTCTTGTCGAAGATCGCGGGAACGTTGAAGCCGTCATCTGCCTCGGTGGTCGGGCGAACGAACAGTTCCGAGTAGGCGTCCTTGTTCTGCGGACCATTGTCGGCACCGTAGTAGAATGACGCACCATTGTTGAAGCCGTACTTCTGCGTGCCGTCCGGCTGAGCATCGCCGGCGGGTGCCCCGCCCAGATTCGCAACGCTGGAGATGGTCGCGGTCGCGGTGATGTCGGCGTTCGTCGCGGCGTCGTGTCCGACGTTGATCAACAGCGTCTGCCCGTCCAAGCAATAGTCACCGGGGTCGGTCTGGGCCCCATAGTCTTTCGCCGTCGTTGTCGAGCACGTCTGTTCCTTGACCAGCGTGAGTGCACCACTGCTCCCCGGATCGAGGGCGATGCTGTCGTCGTTCCAGCTCATGCCGTCCGGCAGCGTGTCGGCGATGACGATGTCATCGGCATCGCCGTCGATACCGTCCAGATCGGCGGTGAGTGTGTAGGTGGCCTCGATCGGCGCGACGATGTCGCCGTCGTCGTTTCCGGTGACGATCTTCCTGGTCCAGTCCACGGTCTTGCCAAAGGCGCTGGACGGTGTCACGCCGGCGGTCTTCGTGGCGGTCACGGCGACGGACTTGCTCACCGTGCAGGTCCCGTTGCAGGTGCCATCGCCGCGATCGAAGGTCGCGCCGTTCTGCAGCGATGTCGACAGGTCGCCGGAGCTGGCGCCGAGGGCATCGTACTGCTTCTGTAGCTCGTCCTCCAGCGCGTCGACGTCGTCAATCGTTGCGGTGTAGGTGATGACGGTCTTCGCCGGCCCTGCGGGGATGGGGACGTCGGCGGTGGCCGTCTCCGGTGTGCCCGTCACGTCCGCGTTGCGCGTGAAATTCTCCGGTTCATTCGCGTCGTACGGGTAAGTGGTGTTCCACGTCGTCTGCTCGACATCGAACTCTTCCTCGTCAAACGACATACCGGCGGGCAGCGTGTCCGTGACAGTGATGGAGCCGGCATCGGCCTCGTTGGAGTAGTACGTGAGCGTGTACGTCAGCTCGGTGCCCTGGCATTGGGACGCATCGACCTGTTCGGTGCTGGTGTCCACGCACGAACCGAGGGCCGTGGGGGCGACGGTCTTGGAGTTCTCTCCGAGGCTGACGCCCTGCTTGTCCCAGGTCAATGTCGTGGCGACGCTCTGCTGGTTCTCGCCGTTCAGGGTCGCCGCGTTCTCGGGCGTGATCTGGAACGTGGCGGGGTCGATACCGCTGCCGTCGCCGCCCAGCCATGCGTTGATCTCGTCGAGGAGCTGGTCCTTGTCGACGTGCGCCGTGTACGAGATGGTGATCTCCGCCGGAACCGCATTGTCCGCAGTCAGGTCAAGGTCGACGAGGTAGGCGCCGTCGGTGACGGTCCCGGAGTCGGCGCAGGCCGCCGGATCATTCGAATTCAGGCCCTCGTCATCCCATGTCGTGATAGCGCACACGAACGAGTCGTCATCGAGCACCAGTGGCTCCTCGGGCACATCCGCGACCGTGTAGGTTCCCGGCTCGGTCTTCACCAGATGCACCGTGTAGGCGACGGCCAGGTCGTCGAAGTCGGCGTCGGTCTTCGCCGCCGCGGTCTCGCCGTCGAAGTCGATGTAGTCGTCCAGGTCGAAGCTGGCGCCGTCGGTGCGGGTCTTGCCGAAACTATCGGTGCTCGGCGCGAAGTCGTCCTTGTCGCCAGCGACGATCACGGTGAGGGGCGACTGGTCCTCGCTCTCGATGGCCCAGTCGAGCTCGCTGAGGTGGTTGTCGTCGATTCCGTCGGGTGTGAAGTTCAGGCTGAAGACCCCGCCGGTGTTGTCGAAGTCGTCCTCGAACGTGATGGTGAGCGTTCCGTCGTCCTGGAACCCGATGCATTTGATCGCCTCATTCCCGGACGGGACGTTGGCGCCTTCGCAGTCGGTGGAGATCGCTGGGT
>CAZIIX010000080.1:0-3116 GCA_964539345.1 uncultured Actinomycetes bacterium
CTGCCGGGTCGAACTCCGCGGAGCACGTCGCCGAGCAGCGAGACCGATCCGGGATCCACGCCCTGCAATTCATGCGCGCCGGCCGGCGGCCGCTCCGCCACCGCGCCGGGCCATTCGCAGAACACCGCCCCTGCGGCGACCGTCGCCGCGTCGATCTCCGGGCCGTCCGAGCCGCCGATGGAACTGACATGTGCCCCGGCGCGCAGCCACTCGCGGCGCAGTACCGGCTCGCGCGCACCCGTGCAGCACATCACGACATCGGCGGCGCGCACCGCGTTCTCGATACCGGTCACCACGACTCGCTCCGGCCACTCCCGCGGCCGGGAACGGCCGGCATCGCGCACACCGACCAGGATGCTCAACGGCTGCGGCTCACGTAACAGGAACTCGACCTGCGCACGGGCCTGCACCCCGGCGCCGATCACCGCCACCACCCGACGATCGCTGCGCGCCAGCGTCCGCATCGCCACCGTGGCCGTCGCCGCGGTCCGCGCCGCCGTGATCGGCTCCGCATCCATCACGGTGCGGGCGGCCCCGGTCTCCTCGTCGAAGAGCACCACCACGCCCCGATGCGCGGACCGTCCCTCGTCCCCCGTCGGGTACACCGTGGTGATCTTGGCGGCCAGCCCGAGCCCCGGCACATAGCCGGGCATGGCTCCGAGCAGGCCGAACGGCGTTCGCGCAGCGATGCGCGCCGGGCAGGACGCCGACCCGTCCGCCACGGACCGCAGCGCCGTGTCGACGGAGGCCAGCAACAGCGTGGGGTCGAGTGCGTCTCGCGTCGCCGCTGCGCCCACCAGGCGAATCCCGTCGCTCATGGATGCTCGTCGGACGCAGCGAGCGCGACAGCGTCATCGGCGCGTCCAACAGCGGCGTCGCGGTCCGCACCGGCAGGCCCGCCCCCGCTGGCGCCCCGGCCCTCGTCGCCAGGCACACCGGCGGACTCCTGCGCGATCTCCCGGATGCGCAGCAGCAGCACCTCCCCGGCCCCGGCCAGCCACTGATCGAACTGCGCCAGCGCGTCGTCGGAGAAGTCCGAGACGAGACCGACAAGGGTGAGCGCGAAGTCGGGCAGCTTCCCGCCCGCCTCGAAGGCACGGCTCATCGACGCGATCACGCGCTCGTTACGCTCCCACTCGATGGCGTAGCCCGCCTCCAGCGTCCGTTCGATGTCGGTCGTCAGGGTGGAGATCCCATCCGGATCGTCACCGAGCCGCGCCGCCTCGAAATACGGCGCGCGATGCGCCTCGTCCAACAGCGCCACCAGCGCGGTCGGCCCGGCGAACCGACCGAGTGGCAGCAGCGCGTCGCTCAGGTCGGCGATCATGTCCAACCGGCGTGGCCGAACCACGTCCAGCACCCGCGAACCCGTGGGCTCGAGCACCTGCAGGTTCACCATCAGATCCGACCGCTCCGCCAGGTCCTCCAGGGTCGGCCGCGCGAGCACCATCAGCGTCGAGCGGGCCGCCATCGGCGAGAGCTGCGGCAGCGCCGGCCCGGGCAGGTACCCGGCATCGGACTGCACCAGCCAGCCGCGCCGCACCAGCCCGACCATCACGCGGTAGGCGGTGGCCCGGTGCAGGCCCACGGTCGCGGCGACGGCACTCAGCCGCACCGGTTCACCGGCGCTGACGACCGCCTCGATCAGGTCAAGCGCCTTGTCGACGGCGGATCGGTCCGATTGGGGTGGCACAACCTCATCCTCTTCTCATGCCTCGCATTCAGCATGTTGACACACCGTACCGGCGTTGGTACCGTCAGCGCAACATTCGTTACGGTAGATGCAACACTGGAGGACTGGGTGACGGACTCCCCCGATTCCTGGCAGCCGGCCGATGACGCCGAGGTGGTCGCCTACGTCGGTGCCACCATGTTCGACGGCACCGGGAGCGCCCCCGTCGACAACGCGGCCATCGTCGTCACGGGGCAGCGCATCAGCTGGGTCGGGACCGCGGACGAGCTGCCCACTCACGCCGAGAACGTCACCCGCACGGTCGATCTCGCCGGTCAGCACGTCATTCCGGGTCTGATCGACACCCATCAGCACGTGGCCACTCCCCCGGACCGGCCGAAGGCCGAGGCGTGGCTGCGCCGGCAGATCTACGGCGGCGTCACGGCCGTGCGCGACATGGCCGACGATCTGCGTCATGTCCCCGACCTGGCCCGCGCCGGGCTGATCGGCGAGCTTCCGGCGCCGGACATCTACTACGCGGCGCTGATGGCCGGTCCGGAGTTCTTCACCGACGAACGCACCTGGCAGGTCTCCCGCGGACTCGAGCCGGGCAACCTGCCGTGGATGCGCGCCGTCACCGCCGACACGGATCTGGCCGACGCCGTCGCGCAGGCGCGCGGAACCTCGGCGTCGGCCATCAAGATCTACGCCGACCTGGACGCCGAACGGGTCGCCGCCATCGTCGCCGCGGCCCACCGCGCGGGCCTGCAGGCCTGGTCGCACGCTGCTGTGTTCCCCGCCACTCCCGCGGAGGTCGTCGCCGGCGGGGTCGACTCCGTCTCGCACGCGCAGATGATGGCCTACCAGCTCGTCGACGGACCGCTGGTGTGGTACGCCGAGAAGCCGGACACCACCGGCGTTCTCGACCGCCTCTCCGAACCGGGTATGACGAAGGTCTGGGCGGACATGGTCGCTCGCGGGACGATTCTCGATGCGACCGTGAGCATGTGGTCGAGCTCGGAGCTGGCCGGCCGCCCGAATCGCGAGCGCGACCACGACCACGCCGTCGCGTTCACCCGCGCGGCCGTGGCGGCCGGTGTCGAGGTGAGCGCCGGCACCGACTACGAGACTCCGTCCTCCGACGAGTTCCCGTCCCTGCACGCCGAGATCCGCTGTCTGGTCGACGAGATCGGCATGACGCCGGCCCAGGCGCTGCGCTCCGCCACGCTGATCGGCGCACGCGCCGCCGGCCAGGCCGAGCACATGGGCTCGATCGAGGCCGGCAAGCTCGCGAACCTCGTCATCCTGGCCGACGACCCCCTCGCCGACATCGCGCACCTGGCCAGCATCACCCAGGTGGTCAAGCGGGGCCGCGCGTTCCCGCGCACCGCCTTCCACCTGCTCACGGCCGACGATGACCGGGCGGGCTCTGCCGACCGGGCGG
>CAZIIX010000080.1:3216-9241 GCA_964539345.1 uncultured Actinomycetes bacterium
CGCGGCGCGCGTGAGCACCGGCCGCGGCGCCAGCCGCAGCACCCCCATCGTCAACGCCCTGGGCGGGCTGACCAACCCCAACTCCGAGCGCGCCATGGCCGCCGCCTCCAGCGTGCACCCCGAATCGGCCGGCCCGGTGATCGACGCCCGCACGCTGCGGGACGCACACCGCAGCGGGCTCACCGCGGTCAACGTCACCCTGGGCCATGTCGGCGGGCACGGCGACGAGGACCCGTACGGCGTCACACTGTCCGACATCGCCCGCTACGACACGCTCATCGCCGACCACCCCGACGACATGATGCAGATCCGCACCGCGCGCGACATCGTCGCGGCGCACCGCACCGGCCGGATCGGCGTCATCTACGGTTTCCAGAACTCCGTCATGTTCGGCGACGACCCGGCCCGCGTCGCCACGTTCGCCGACGCCGGCGTCCGCATCGCGCAACTGACCTACAACCCGCAGAACGCGGTCGGCGCCGGGTGCATGATGCCCGCGGACCTCGGGCTCACCGACCTCGGCCGGCGGCTGGTCGCCGCCATCAACGAGCACCGGCTGATGGTGGACCTGTCGCATAGCAACAAACAGACCTGCCTGGACGCCATCGACGCCTCGGCCGCCCCGATCTCCATCAACCACACGGGATGTCGCGCGCTGACCGACCTGCCGCGCAACAAGACGGACGAGGAGCTGCGGCTGGTCGCCGAGTCCGGCGGGTTCGTCGGCATCTACTTCATGCCGTTCCTGAACCTCGACGGCCACCCGACCGCGATCGACGTGGCAAATCACGTGTGCCACGCCGTCGACGTCTGCGGCATCGACCATGTGGGCATCGGCACGGACGGCGACGTCACCGGCATCGACGACCTGGCCGGCTACCAGGCAGCACTGGAGAAGCATGTCGCCGGCCGGGCGGCGGCGGGGATCGGCGCCTCCGGCGAGCGCGCCGACACGTTCCCGTTCGTGGCGGATCTGCGCGGCCCCGCCCAGTTCGACGTGCTCGCGGACCTGCTGCGGGCGCGCGGGTTCACCGACTCGCACCTGGCCCGGCTGTTCGGGCTGAATTTCCTGTCCTACGCCGAGCGGATCTGGCCGGACGCCTGATCCGCGACGCTGCCGCACGGCGCCGAGCGCACCGTCATCGATGGCGTCACCCACCTCACCTCTGAAGGGTCGAACGACTATGGGAGTACTGCACACCAAGCGCCGTATGACGGCGCTCCTGGGAGCCCTATCCATCGCCGTGCTCGTCGCGGCGTGTTCCTCCGACGGGGGCGGCACCGGCTCGGACTCGTCCCACCAGTCCGGCTCACCTGCCGGGTCCGGCGCGAATTCGACCGCCCCCTCCGACGATGCGGGCGCCGGTGGCGGCGATGCCGGCGACGCCGGCGCGGACGAGGTCGGATTCGGCGAGCTGCCGGCCGAGTCGGGCACCCCGAAGGACGGCGGCGTCGTCAAGATCGCCCAGTCGCCCGGCGCCGAACCGGCCTACATCTTCCCGGTGATCCCGGCCAGCGCGAACTCGTCATACACGATCAACCAGTTCCAGAAGCTGATGTATCGGCCGCTGTATTGGTACCCGAACGGATCGGCCTCGCAGATCGACGAGGACAACAGCCTCGCCAAGCCGCCGGTCTACAGCGACGACAACAAGACCGTCACGATCGAGATGAAGTCGGACTACACCTGGTCGGACGGCAATCCGGTGACGGCCGAGGACGTGGAGTTCTTCATCCAGCTCATCGAGGCGGCGATCAAGGACAGCCCCGCCAACTGGGCGAACTACACGCCGGGCCAGTTCCCGGACAACGTGGAGTCGATGGAGGTGACGTCACCGACGACGTTGGTGCTGCACCTGGACAACTCCTACAACCCGGACTGGTTCACCAACAACCAGCTCACGAACGTCACGCCGTTGCCGTCGAAGGCGTGGAACAAGGCCTCCGCGGACGGCCCGGCGCTGGACCCGAGCGACCCGGCGAACGCACTGAAGATCTACCAGTTCCTCAACACCGAGGCGCAGAAGCCGGCCGAGTTCGCCACCAGCCCGATCTGGCAGGTTGTCGACGGGCCGTTCAAGCTGAAGGACTTCAACCCGACCACCGGCGCCAACACGATGGTGCCGAACGAGAACTACGGCGGTCCGCAGAAGCCGAGAATCGATGAGCTGCAACAGCTTGCGTTCACCTCCGCCGCCGCGGAGCTCAATGCGCTGCGCAGCGGTGAGCTCACGGCCGGGCCGATCGACGCCTCCCAGCTCGGCCAGGTCCCGGCGATCAAGGACGCGGGCTACCACGTCTACGGGCTGCCCACCTGGGGCTTCAACTTCATCATGCTCAACTTCGCCAACACCTCGAACAACTACGACAAGGTGATGGGGCAGCTCTACCTGCGGCAGGCGCTGGCGCACCTGATCGACATCGACGGGCTGATCAAGAGCAAGTCCGTCTACAACGGCGCGGCGACGGCGAGTTTCGGCTCGGTGCCGGGCGTCCCGGATTCGGACTTCGCCGGGCCGGACGCGCGGGTCGATCCGTACCCGTACGACATCGACGCGGCCACCAAGCTGCTCACCGACCACGGCTGGAAGGTCGAACCGGGTGGGTCCACGACGTGCGTCTCCCCCGGCGACGGCGAGGGCCAGTGCGGCGAGGGCATCCCGGAGGGGCAGAAGCTCGAGTGGACGCTGTACTTCAGCAACCAGACCCCGGTGAACGAGATCATCTGCAACGCGTTCGCGTCCGAGGCCAAGAAGGTCGGCATCACGATCACCACCGAGCCGAAGACGTTCGGGTACCTGATCACCCACTTCAACAACCCCGCCGCGCCGGCCACCACCAACGACTGGGTGATGGAGCAGTGGGGCGGCTTCACGATCCTGCCCTACCCCACCGCCAGCGGCACGTTCGACACCGAGGGCAGCGGCAACGTGGGCAGCTACTCGAACCCGAAGGCCGACGAGCTGATGCACGACTCGGTGTTCGGTTCGGACTCCGAGGCCGTGGTCAAGGAGGGCGAGTTCCTGCGCAAGGACCTGCCCGTGCTGTGGCTGCCGTCGCCGGACAAGGTGTGGGCGTGGAGCACCGCGATCTCCGGGCCGCCGGACTCGTTCGCGGCGCTGACCCAGACCAGCTTCATGCCCGAGTACTGGTACTTCACCGAATAGCCCGGTGAGAGGCGGATCCTTCATCCCATGCTGAGCTACGTGCTGCGACGGGCGCTCACCTCGCTCATCGTCATCGTCGGTATCTCGGTGGTGACCTATGCGCTGCTGCACCTGATGTCGCCGTCTCCGGGCCGAACCATCCTCGGCCTGGAGGCGAGCCCCGAGGCGGTCGCGGCGTTCAATCACGAGCATGGGTTCGACAGGTCCGTCGTCATCCAGTACCTGTCCTACATGGGCGACCTGTTCCGCGGCGACCTGGGACACTCCTACAAGCTCAACCAGGACGTGACGGCGCTGCTGGCGCAGAACGCCGGACGCACCGCCATGCTGGTCGGCGTCGCGCTGGCGCTGGCGGTGCTGATCGCGGTGCCGCTGGGGATCCTGCAGGCTGTCAAGCGCAACAGCTGGCTCGACCACCTGCTGGCCGGGATCACGTTCACCACCTATTCGATGCCGGCGTTCTTCCTGGCGCTGATCCTCATCGAGGTGTTCGCGCTGCGGCTGCACATCTTCCCGGTGCAGGCGTCCCAGTCGCAGTCGGCGTTCGTGGTGTTCACCGATCCGATGTCGATGGTGCTGCCGGTGGTGACGCTGACCGCGATCACGGTCGCGCTGTACTCGCGCTACCAACGCTCGGCCACCATCGACCAGCTGGTCGCCGACTATGCCACGGTGGCGCGGGCGAAGGGGCTGTCCCGCCGGCAGGTGCTGTTCCGGCATGTGCTGCGCAACGCGTGCCTGCCGCTGATCAACATGGTCGGGGTGACGTTCCCGCTGCTGCTGGCCGGCAACGTGGTGGTCGAGCAGGTGTTCAACTACCCCGGGCTGGGGCTGCTGTTCTTCAAGAGCCTGCAGGCGGAGGACTATCCGGTGCTGCTCGCCTACGTGCTGCTCAGCGGCATCCTCACGGTCGCCGGGAACTTCCTCGCGGACCTGTTGCTGAGCATCGTCGACCCGAGGATCTCCTTCGCATGAGCACTGATCCGATCGTCCCACCCGGCGCCGCCGGGTCCGGCCCCGTCGAGCCCGGTCCGGACTCCCCCGCGCCCGCCGCCGCCTCTGCCGCCGCAACCGCCGCTGGCCGCCCGCGCACCCGCTGGTCCCGTCTGCGCCGCCGACCGCTGGGCCTGATGGGCCTGGCGATCCTGGTGGGCGCGTTCGTGTTCTGCTTCCTCGGGCCGCTGGTCTACCGCACCAACCAGGTCGACGTGCAGACGCTGAACAGTTTCCTGGAGCCGGGCGACGGCTACCCGCTGGGCACCGACTCGCAGGGCTTCGACGTGCTCGGCCGCATCATGCTCGGCGGCCAGGCCTCGCTGCAGATCGGGCTGTTCACCGCGCTGATCGCCACCGTCATCGGCACGATCTACGGCGCGATCGCCGGGCTGGTCGGCGGCGTGGTCGACGCGGTGATGATGCGCTGCGTGGACATCCTCATGTCCATCCCGTTCCTGTTCATCGTGCTGATCCTGGCCACCCGCTACAGTTCGACGATCCTGTCGCTGAGTCTGGTGCTGGGCCTGTTCGCCTGGCTGGTGCCGGCCCGGTTGGTGCGCGGCGAGGTATTGGTGCTGCGGGTCCGGGACTTCGTCATAGCTGCTCGGGGCATGGGCGCCTCGGGGCCGTTCATCATCGCCAAGCACCTGATCCCCAACGCGCTGGGGGTGGTGGCCGTCAACATCACGTTCCAGGTCGCCGACGCGATCATCGCCGTGGCCACGCTGGGCTTCCTCGGGTTCGGCCTGCACTATCCGCAGACCGACTGGGGCGGGCAGCTCTCCGACGGCGTCACGCACGTGTTGGACGGGTATTGGTGGCTGATCTATCCCGTCGGGGCGTGCCTGGTGCTGGTGGTGATGGCGCTGAACTTCGTCGGCGATGCGCTGCGCGACGCGGTCGACGTCCGATTGCGAAAGCGGTGATGACGCGATGAGTGCGCCTGCCAGCCCCGCACCGGTGGCGTCCCGGTCGGCGGTGTCCGAGCCGATCCTGTCGGTGACTGACCTGTGCGTGCAGATCGCCGGCGACGACGCGGTCGTGCATGCCGTCGACCATGTGTCGCTGGACCTGCACCCCGGCGAGACCGTCGGCCTGGTCGGCGAATCCGGCTCCGGGAAGTCCATGACGGGGTTGTCGATCATGGGCCTGCTGCCGTCCGGTGGACGCGTCACGAACGGCACGATCCGGCTCGGCGGCCGCGATCTGGTCGGGCTGCCGGATGCGCAGTACCGGTCGATCCGCGGCGCGTCGATCGGGATGATCTTCCAGGATTCGATGACGTCGCTCAATCCGACCCGCAGTATCGGGGCGCAGGTCGCCGAGCCGTTGCGCCTGCACCGCGGCGCCTCGAAGCAGCAGGCCTGGCGGCGCGCCGAGGAGATGCTCGCGCTGGTCGGCATCCCGCGGCCGGCCGAGCGGATGGCGGACTATCCGCATCAGCTCTCCGGCGGCATGCGGCAGCGCGTGATGATCGCCATGGCGTTGATCTGCGAGCCGCAGGTGCTGATCGCCGACGAGCCGACGACGGCATTGGATGTGACGATCCAGGACCAGATCCTGTCGCTGCTGGACGATCTCAAGGCGCGGATGGGCATGGCCATGCTGCTGGTCACGCACGACATGGGGGTGGTGGCCGGGCGCACCGACCGGGTGTGCGTGATGTACGGCGGGCGGCTGGTCGAGGTGGCGCCGACCGATGAGGTGATCGGCGGCATGCGGCACCCGTACACGCAGGCGCTGCTGGCGTCGATCCCGACGATCGATCAGGACCGGTCGTCGCGGCTGTACAGCATTCCGGGCAGCCCGCCGGATCTGGCGGCGCCGCTGGTCGGCTGTCCGTTCGCGCCGCGCTGCGCGCA
>CAZIIX010000081.1:0-2320 GCA_964539345.1 uncultured Actinomycetes bacterium
AGTCGCCCTCGACGATGAACAGTTCGGACTTGTCCGGGTCCTTAGAGCGGCAGTCGGCGAGTTTGCCGGGCAGTCCGCCGATGTCCAGCGCGCCCGTGCGGCGCACCAGGTCGCGGGCCTTGCGCGCAGCTGCGCGGGCCTGCGCGGAGGAGACCGCCTTGGAGACGATCTTCTTCGCCTCGCTCGGGTTCCGCTCGAACCAGTCGGTGATCCACTCGTTGCAGGCGCGCTGCACGAACGACTTGGCCTCGGTGTTGCCGAGCTTGGCCTTGGTCTGCCCCTCGAACTGCGGCTCCTTGAGCCGGATCGAGATGATGGCGGCCAGCCCCTCGCGGACGTCGTCGCCGGAGAGCTTCGGGTCCTTGTCCTTGAGCAGCTTCTTGTCGGTGGCGTACCGATTGACGACCGTGGTCAGCGAGGCGCGGAAGCCCTCCTCGTGGGTGCCGCCCTCGATGGTGTTGATGGTGTTGGCGAACGTGTGCACCGATTCGGAGTAGGAGGCGTTCCACTGCATGGCCACCTCGACCTCCATGTCGTCGGCCTTGACGTCGAAGCCGATGATCGAGTCGTGCACCTTCTCCCGGGTGGCGTTGAGGTGCTTGACGTAGTCGACCAGGCCGTCCTTGTAGTAGAAGACCTTCTCCACCGGCACGTTCCGGCCGGACTTGCCGGCGCCGTCCGCGGCCACGGCACCGTTCGAGGCCGCGGCGGTCGCCCCGTCGGCGGATCCGTTGGTGGCGGGGGACCCGTCGGTCAGCACGACATCGCCGGCCTCGATGGCCTCGGCGGCCTGGGCGAGCGCGGTCGCCGCGGCAGCGGTCTCGGCGGGCGGGTCGGCGGTCGCTCCCTGGTTCGCCTCGTCGGCCTCGGCGGTCTGGATCGTCTTCGGCCGTTCGTCGCGCAGCTTGATGGTCAGGCCCTTGTTCAGGAAGGCCATCTCCTGCAGCCGGCGGGAGATCGTCTCGAGCTTGTACTCGGTCGTCTCGAACACGTTCGGGTCGGCCCAGAACGTGAGCTTGGTCCCGGTGCCCTTGGCGGTTCCGACCTCTTCCAGCGGTCCCGGCTTGGCGTGGTCGTAGAGCTGCTTGTAGAGCGTGTTGTTGCGGCGGATCTCCACCTCGAGGCGGGTGGACAGGGCATTGACCACGGACACGCCGACACCGTGCAGGCCGCCGGAGACGGCGTAGGTGTCGGAGTTGAACTTGCCGCCGGCGTGCAGCACGGTCAGCGCGACCTCGACGGCGGGCTTCTTCTGCGTCGGGTGCATCGCGACCGGGAAGCCGCGCCCGGAATCGGCCACGGACACGCCACCGTCGGCGAGCAGCGTCACTTCGATCGTGTCGCCGTGCCCGGCCATGTATTCGTCGACGGCATTGTCCACGACCTCCCAGACCAGGTGGTGCAGGCCGCGCTCGCCGGTCGATCCGATGTACATGCCCGGCCGCTTGCGCACGGCCTCGAGGCCCTCGAGCACCGTGATCGACGATGCGCCGTATTCCTGCGCCTTGCTGCTCGACTTCTTGCTGTCTGCCACTAGTCCCCTGCTCGCTCTCGTTGCTCTGCCGATGCGCGCGATCGGCGCTCGCATCCGGCGCGCCACCGGGTCCGGACCCAGCCAATCCGACCCGCTGAGCCAATGACCCCGGCGAATCGGTCGAGCCGTCTACGGGCCGTTCAGGGCCCATTACAGCCGACGCATGTTTTATCCTAGCGCTCCGCACCGACAGAGAGGGCCCATATCCACATCTGGCGCTGCCGTGGCGCGCCGAATACCCCATCGTGAGGGATAGTGATCGTTCGGCCGGTCCCCGGGCGTCCCCGGCGCAGTGGGAGGCCGCCGCCGAGAGACACCGGACAGGACCGCCGCCGGGGCCGCCTCGCGGCGACTGTCACACGATCCTCATCCGTAGGTGTCGCGTGGGCCCCGGCCGGAGACGTGCCGGTTGCCGAACCGCCAGCTCGGCCCGGCCGGGCCCTTCGTGCGCAGCCGGCGCACGGTGCCCTTGCCGACCCGGTCGTTGATCTTCTGGGTGATGGTCGGCGCCATCAGCCGCAGTTGCGTCGCCCATGCGGTGGATTCGGCCTGCACGAGCAGGTCCCCGTCGACCAGGGACACCGGTTCGCAGTGGTCGGCCACGGCGGCCCCGACGATCTCCGCCCACTGGGCGAACAGCCGGGCCCGCACCACGTCGCCGCCCGCATCCGTCTTGGCGATCCATGCGGAGGCCATGTCGCCGAACCGCTGCGGGTCGCGGGCCGCGTCGGGGCCGGGCCCGGACCAGCGTCGGCGGCGCAGCCGCAGCGCGCGGCCACCGCCCGA
>CAZIIX010000081.1:2420-9205 GCA_964539345.1 uncultured Actinomycetes bacterium
TCGGTTCGCGCGTCATCGCTCATTGCTCACCCGCCCGGATCTCGCCATCGGCCACGACCACCGTCATACCCACCAGCTCGTCCGGCACGTCGCCGGGGGCCGCCGCGGTGATGAGGACCTGTTCGGCCTGCGCCGCATAGCCGGCCAGCCGGGAGCGGCGCGCCGGGTCGAGTTCGGCGAACACATCGTCCAGGATCAGCACCGGCTCCAGTCCGTCGGCGCGCAGCAATTCCCATGACGAGAGTCGCAGGCTGAGCGCGAACGACCACGACTCCCCGTGCGAGGCATAGCCTTTCGCGGGCCCGCCGCCGAGCAGCAGCTCGAGGTCGTCGCGGTGCGGCCCGACCAGGCACACCCCCCGGTCCAGCTCGCTCTCCCGCAGCCGCCCCATCTCGGCGCGCAGCGCCGCGGCCAGCACCGCCGGGTCGCGTTCGGCCGGGTCCGCGCCCTGTTTGATCGACCAGCGGTAGGTGAGGTCGGCGGCCGCGGACTCCGGCGCCAGGTCGGCGTAGACGGACGCCACGTAGGGGCGCAGCTCGTCGACGATGCCCAGCCGCGCGGCCAGCAGCTCGGCGCCGGTCTCGGCCAGGTGCTCGTCCCACACGTCCAGCGTGGCCAGGCTCGCCCCGGAGCGGCGGGCGGACCCGGCGGATTTGAGCAGCGTGGAGCGTTGCCGCAGGATCTTGTCGTAGTCGGCGCGGATCCCGGCCATCCGCGGGCTGCGCATCACGATGAGCTCGTCGAGGAAGCGCCGCCGGTCGGTCGGGTCGCCGCGCACGATGGCGAGGTCCTCCGGGGCGAACAGCACGGTGCGGACGATGCCGAGGATGTCCCGCGCCCGGCGTTGCGGTGCCCGGTTGATGCGCGCGCGGTTGGCCTTGCCGGAGTTCAGTTCGACCTCGACGAGGAGTTCCCGCCCGTCCGAGACGGCGGCCGCCCGCACCACGGCCTGCTCGGCACCGCGGCGGATCAGCGGCACATCGCTGGCCACCCGGTGTGATCCGAGGGTGGCGAGGTAGCCGGCCGCCTCGACCAGGTTCGTCTTGCCGGCCCCGTTGCGTCCGAGCAGCACCACCGCCCCGGGCCGCAGCGGCAGTTCGGCGTTCGGCCAGGAGCGGAAGTCGGTGACGGACAGGTGTCGGAGGTACATCTGTCGGTCCTCTCCCTCCGGCCGACGGCGGCACGCTGCGGTCGCTATGGTCCCGGTCCCTGCGGTCCCCGTGACCCCTGCGGCCCCATTCCAGCATCGGCCGGTCAGGAGAGGGGCACCGGCCCGTCCGAGCCCTCCTTGCCGACGGCGTGCCCGCCGAACTGGTGTCGCAGCGCGGCGACGACCTTCATGGCGACGGACTCCTCCTGCCGGGAGGCGAACCGGGCGAACAGCGCGGCGGTGATCACCGGCAGCGGCACGGCGTGTTCGATCGCGGCCTCGATGGTCCACCGGCCCTCGCCGGAGTCCTGCGCGTAGTCGCGGATCGTGGCCAGCCCCGGGTCGTCGGCCAGCGCCCGCACCATCAGGTCGAGCAGCCAGGAGCGGATGACGGTGCCCTGCTGCCAGGACGCGATGACCTTGTCCGGATCCGGGACGAGGTCCACCGAGGACATCAGCTCGTAGCCCTCGCCGTAGGCCTGCATGATCCCGTACTCGATGCCGTTGTGCACCATTTTGGTGAAGTGTCCGGAACCAACGGGTCCGGCGTGTACGTATCCTCCGTCACCGTCCGGTTTGAGCGCCTGGAAGATCGGTTCGACCGCGGCGACGGCATCATCCTCCCCGCCGACCATCAGGGCGTAGCCCTCCTGCAGGCCCCACACGCCGCCGGAGACCCCCGCGTCGATGTAGCGGATGCCGCGTTCGCCGGCCGCGCGGGCGTGCTGCTGGTCGTCGGTGTAGCGGGAGTTGCCCCCGTCGATGATGATGTCGTCGGCGTCCAGCACGTCGATCAGGTCGGCCACCGTCGCCCGGGTCGGTTCCCCGGAGGGCACCATCACCCACACGGCGCGCGGCCTCTCCAGCGCGGCCACCAGCCCGGCCAGGTCGTCCACGGTGCGCGGCGCCTCCGGATTGCGGTCGTAGCCGACCACCTCGTGTCCGGCGCGTCGGAGCCGCTCGGCCATGTTCGAGCCCATCTTTCCCAGGCCGATCAATCCGATTTTCATGCTGCGGTCTCCTTCCGTTCGTCCGGTGCCGTGCCGCGCGCGGCCTGCGAGGTCAGCCCGGCAGCCGGGCCGGCATCACCAGATACCGGTATGACGGAGCCGCGGCCGCCGCCCCGTCCGATTCGCCGCCGGCGGCTCCGGAATCACCGTCCGCACCGCCGTCGTCGGCCACCGGCAGCAGCAGCGCCGGGCGCGCCGGCGTCGTCATGGCCAGCCGCACCTTGCTGGTGTGCAGCACCGCGAGACCGTCCAGCAGGTAGGTCGGGTTGAACGCGATGAGCAGCTCGGAGCCGTCGGCCTCGGCGGCCAGTTCCTCCTCCGCGCTGCCCTCGTCCTCGCCGCCGGCGGCCAGCGCCAGCACCCCGTCGCTGACCTGCATGCGCAGGTGGTGGCCGCGGTCGGTGACCAACGCGACGCGTTTGATGGCCTCGGAGAGCTCGGCCACCGCGATGTCGACGGTGGTGGTGTGTTCGGTGGGCAGCAGCGAGCGGTACTTGACGAATTCGACGTCCAGCAGCCGCACGGTGGTGCGGCGGCCGCCGGCCTCCAGGCCGATGAGCCCGTCACCCAGGCCGATGGTGATGCGCTGCGAGCCGGCCATGCTGCGTGCCGCGTCGGCCAGTGTCTTGGCCGGCACCAGCACAGCGGTGGAGATGTCGGTGACGTTCGGTGACCAGCCGAGTTCGCGCACGGCCAGCCGGAAGCGGTCGGTGGCGGCCAGGGTCAGCGTCTCACCCTCGATCTCGACCCGGATGCCGGTGAGCATCGGCAGCGTGTCGTCCCGGCCGGCCGCGACCGCGGTCTGGGTGACGGCCTCGGCGAACTCGCCGGCCGCGGCGGTGCCGGAGGTCTCGGGCATCTCCGGCAGTGCCGGATAGTCGTCGACCGGCATGGTCGGCAGCGAGAATCGGGCCGAGCCGCAGCGGATGGCGACCTTCTGGCCGTCCACCTCGACGTCGACGGGCTTGTTCGGCAGCGAGCCGGTGATCTGCGCCAGCAGCCGGCCGGAGACCAGCACCTTGCCACCGGTCTCCGCCTCGACGCCGATGTCGGCGCGGGTGGAGACCTCGTAGTCGAACCCGGCGACCGCGAGCGAATCGCCGTCGACGGTGAGCAGGATGCCACCGAGGACTGGAACTGGCGGACGACTGGGCAACGACCGGGCCACCCAGGCCACGGCGTCGGAGAGGTCCTCGCGGCCCACGCGGAACTTCATCGGCGGTCCTTTCGCTCCCGGGCGGAGCCGGTCAATGGTCGGGCTATCACGGTACGACCATCGGCAGCGGTGCCGCACGCCGGGTCGCGTCTCGACGGTAGTCGGGTTTCGGCCCGTCGGATAGTCCTGGGTGGTGTCCGTGCCGCGCGGGATGACCCGTGGGTCGACCCGGTCCGGAGTTGTCCCCATCCCCTAGGACGTCAGTAGTACTGAGAGAAAGAAAGGTAGAAGTCGTAGTAGGTCGTGTGGATGGTGTGGATAACCCGTCATCGGCACTGGCCGCGTTGCGTGTCGGAGCTTGGGATGACGCGGGGATCGTGATGTGCACGTGTCGGTGCCGCTGTGGACGTGACCGTTCCGTCCCCATGGAACGACCAGTTATCCCCATTCATCCACAGTGTTATCCACAAGATGTGCATAAGGCTCGTGATCGCCGTCACAAAGAGTAATCAGGGCGGCGGCGGGACACGAACCGGTGACGGACCGGGCGGTCGGTCCGACGGCGACGCCGCGAACCGGGCATGGGCCGGGCCTCGGTGTGCTACGGCCGGACGCGGTCGCGGATCCGGGCGGTGAGGTCCTGCACCTGGTCGTAGGTCTGGCGACGCTCGGTGATCTCGGCGCGGATCTTCTTGGCCGCGTGCATCACGGTCGTGTGATCGCGGCCGCCGAACGTGCGGCCGATCGCCGGCAGGGTCAGCTCGGTGAGCTCCCGGCACAGGTACATGGCGATCTGCCGGGCGCTGGCGATGTGCTTGGTCTTGCTCGGCCCGCAGAGCTCGTCGATCGTCAGCGAGAAGTACTCGGCGGTGACGGCCATGATCGTGGCGGAGTCGATGTCGCCGGTCTGCGCGTCGTGGATCAGGTCGCGCAGCACCACCTGGGCGAGCGAGAGCTCGACCTGCTGCCGGTTGAGCGAGGCGAACGCGGTGACGCGGATCAGCGCGCCCTCCAGCTCCCGGATGTTGCGCTCGATCCGGCTGGCGATGAACTCCAGTACGTCGTCCGGCACGTTCATCCGGTCCAGCGAGGCCTTCTTGCGCAGGATCGCGATGCGGGTCTCCAGCTCGGGCGGCTGGATGTCGGTGATCAACCCCCAGGCGAACCGGGTGCGCACCCGCTCCTCCAGCGTCTCCAGCCGTTTCGGCGGCCGGTCCGAGGAGATGACGATCTGCCGGTTGGTGTTGTAGAGCGTGTTGAAGGTGTGGAAGAACTCCTCCTGGGTGCCCTCCTTGCCCTCCAGGAACTGCACGTCGTCCAGCAGCAGCACGTCCACGTCGCGGTACCGGCGACGGAACGCCTCCTTGCGGTCGTCCCGCAGCGAGTTGATGAAGTCGTTGGTGAACTCCTCGCTGGAGACGTACCGCACCCGCGCGCCCGGATAGAGCTTCTGCACGTAGTGTCCGATGCCGTGCAGTAGGTGGGTCTTGCCCAGGCCGGAGTCGCCCCAGATGAACAGCGGGTTGTAGCTCTGGGCCGGCGCCTCCGCGACGGCGACGGCCGCGGCGTGCGCGAACCGGTTCGAGCCGCCCATGACGAAGGTGTCGAACGTGTACTTCTCGTTGAGGCGGGTCTGCGCCGGGCTCGGCGGCGGGCCGGTGCGCCGCCCCATGTGGCCGCCGCCCCACAGGGGTATGACGGTCCCCGCATCCTCGGTCTCGTCGACCTCGTCATCGGTGGTGAGCGTCGGGTCGGGCAGCGGGGCGAAGGTCGTCTCCTCGTCGACCGCGCCGTCCATCGATGCCGCGCGCGCCGTGTCCATCGCCGGCTGTCGCGCCGGATCCGCCGTCATACCCGACTGTGCGGGGTCGCCGGACGCGTCGTCGATCTGCAGGTCGAGGTCGGCGTTGATCGACGGGTCGGTGGTGACGGCCAGGGCCAGCGGCATCCGCAGGTGGTCGGTCAGCGCCGCGGTGACGGCCTCGCGCAGTTGCCGCTCGATGGCCTCCCGGACCAGGTCGGACGGGGCGGCGAGCAGCACGGTGTTGGCGACGACGCCGATGGGTTTGGTGATGGTCAGCCAGGTGTGTTGGGCGCGGGTGAGCTGCGGGCTCAGGTCGGCGATGATCGCTCTCCAGACCTCGGCCGAGACGTCTACCGATTGTTCGGGCAACCGACGCCTCCCCTTGTACCCAAGCCCTGTCGACGAGAGCGACCTGTCCGTGTGCGGGTGGTCGGCGACCACCGAGGTCCCGCACCACGGTACTGGACAGTATGTCTGTCCACACGAGTTGTCCACATTCGGGACAACTCGCGGAGCGGCACATGTGCAGACCGGAGAGCAGTGGTGCTCACCCCGTCTGTGATCATCCGATCTGTAGCTGTGGGCGGGTGGCCGATGTCGAATCACCCCGCCGTGGGGACGCTAACAACTTTCATGCTCTTCCCACAAGTGGCAATCTGAAGCAAGGACATTCGTCGGCGTGTCGCGGGGTCGTCGGTGCAGCGGTTTGCTTCGTCCGGCGCGGTTCCGTATTCTGGTAGCACGCCCGTTCCTGTGGGTCGTTGTGTGCTGCCATTGGCACGGTCTCGCGACCGGTGGCGCCGCGGTCGCAGGAGGTAGACCCAGTCCCGTTCTTCCGATCTGGACATGGTCGTGCCTTGTCAGCGGGCCGACCGAGAAGATCTCGCCGGATTGCCGCAGGTGGTTGTGTCCGGGGAACTGGGAACGACTGGAGATATTCACCGTGAGCAAGCGCACCTTCCAGCCGAACAATCGTCGGCGTGCCAAGGTCCACGGCTTCCGGCTGCGGATGCGGACCCGCGCGGGCCGCGCGATCCTCTCCGCGCGGCGTCGGAAGAGCCGTCGGACGCTGTCCGCCTAGAGCGGCAGGTCCAGTGTGCTGCCGGCCGCGGCTCGACTCCGTGTCGCCGGTGAGTTCGGCGCCACGGTCCGCGGTGGGCACCGCGGCGGTTCACGGACCGTCGTGGTGCATCTGCGCATCACGGACCGACCGGGGACGGCCCGCGCAGGGTTCGTCGTGTCGAAGAAGGTGGGGAACTCCGTAGTGCGACACCGGGTAACACGCAGGCTCCGCCCGATCGTGCGTGCCCGTTTGGTGGATGTCCCCGACGGCACCGACCTGGTGGTCAGGGCACTGCCGGCGGCCGCCGACGCGTCCTCGACGGTCCTCGCCCGCGATGTCGACAAGGCACTCGATCGGGCGCTGTCGTCGGCCCGGGCCACCGCGAGGCGGAGCGCCGGATCATGACGGGCGACCGCACGCAGCCGCGCCGCACCGGCCCGCTGGCCTGGTTGCTGATCCAGCCGATCCGCGGCTACCAACGCTTCATCTCGCGCTACACGCCGCCGAGCTGCCGCTACTACCCCACCTGCAGCAACTTCGGCATCGAGGCGCTGCGGGTGCACGGCGCCGGCAAGGGCCTGCTGCTGACCGCCTGGCGGCTG
>CAZIIX010000082.1:0-1178 GCA_964539345.1 uncultured Actinomycetes bacterium
ATCATCCTGCACCAGCTCCGATCGCGGCCCGACGTGGCCGAGGTGCTCATCCAGATCGACCCGCTGGAGGCCGGCGAGTATCCGGCCGGCGAATGGCCGGTGGCCGGCAGCGTGCGCATCATCGGGCAGCTCGGCATCGAGGAGCTGGACGCGGCCGTGGCGCGGCTGCGCGCCGAGCAGGTCATCGGGCCGCTGCCCGCCGACGTGCTGGCCGACGGCCGCCGCGCCCCGGACGGCGCCGGCGAGTACGCGATGTGGTGGGGGTAGCACCGCCCCCGATCCGACCGGGATCCGGGGCCATGCACAATCTGAAGCATGACCGGATCCGTCCTCGCCCGCGTGGCCCAGTCCCGCTGGAAACCTTTGCTGTGGCTGGTGCCGGTGGTCGCGGTGGTGCTCGCCGCCGCGATCATCGCCGCCCGCTGGTTCACCGGCAGCGACACCGGGCAGTCGTTCCTCGCGAACTATCCGGGCACGTCCGAGCTTCCCGACGGGGCGCCGACCGGCGCACCGTGGTGGCTGCAGTGGCAACACGGCCTGAACTTCTTCATGATGATCCTGCTCATCCGATCGGGCTGGATGGTGCACAGCGAACGGCGGCCGGAGGCGTACTGGACGCGCACCAACACCGGCCGGTTCAAGACCAAGCGTCCGCCGACCCGGATGAGCCTGTACCTGTGGCTGCACCTGTCGCTGGACGTGCTGTGGGTGGTCAACGGGGCGCTGTTCGTCATCCTGCTGTTCGTCACCGACAGCTGGAAGCGCATCGTGCCGGTGCACTGGGACATCCTGCCCAACGCCGCGTCGGCCGCTCTGCAATACCTCTCGCTGGCCTGGCCGACCGAGGCCCCCTGGGTGAACTACAACGCGCTGCAGGTGCTGGCCTACGCGGTGACGATCCTGGTCGCGGCGCCGCTGGCGGTCATCACCGGGCTGCGCATGTCGCCGGTGTGGTCCAACGACTGGAAGATCAGCAAGATCTACCCCGTGCAGTGGGCCCGCGCCATCCACCTGCCGGTGATGTACTACTTCGCCGCGTTCATCGTCGTGCACGTCGCGCTGGTGTTCACCACCGGGATGCGCACGAACCTGAACTACATGTACAGCGCCGAGCCGAACGGCAGCACCAGCTGGTGGGGCTTCATCGTCTTCTTCGTCGTGCTGATCGTCGTCATCGC